>NZ_AP025511.1:0-300293 GCF_024347635.1 Vibrio tasmaniensis | reverse complement strand
GATGATAACTATGGTGCAATGGCTCGAGAGTTTGAACTCCGTATGTTGCCGAACATCCAAATGGTGGTTCAAGGCTCAAAACTAACGGGTATTAACGTGCCAATCGGAGAGAAGGTTTTTCGTTGGAATATGTCTGCAATCCTGGTTGAACACGGCATATCTGGTGTGGTGGTGCAAGGTCAAGATATCACTAAACTTATAGAGGCCGAAAGGCAGGCTGATCGAGCGCGTGAAGAGGCAGAGCATCTTGCCAGTGTGCGTGCAGACTTCCTCGCTAAAATGAGTCACGAAATTCGTACGCCACTGAATGGTATTCTCGGTGTCTCTCAGTTGCTTAAACGTTCAATACACAGTGAAGATAACCGTGATCAGGTTGATGTACTTTGTCATAGTGCAGAACATCTACTGGCGGTACTAAACGATATTTTGGACTTCTCTAAGATAGAGCAGGGACAATTCAATATTCAGAAGAAAGATTTTCTTCTAGGAGAGTTGGTTAATACCTTAGATAGCATCTATCGCCCACTTTGCGAGGATAAATCTGTCGAGTTTGCCATTGTGAATCACTTGGTTGATGACATCGAAATAAACACCGACCAAGTTCGCTTGAACCAGATCATGTTTAATTTACTGAGCAACGCCCTTAAGTTCACTCATCAAGGCAGTATTTCCGTCAGTTTTGAAATCGAAAGTATCTTGAATACTGATTACGCTAGCTTGATTGTTCGAGTAAAAGACAGTAGCATAGGTATTGATGAGCGTAAGATCGATGCTATTTTTGAACCTTTTGTTCAAGCAGAAGAAACGACGACTCGGGAGTATGGCGGTTCAGGACTTGGACTTACGATTGTAAAGAACCTTGTCGATATGCTAGAGGGAGATATTCAAGTCCGAAGCGTTAAAGATCAGGGGTCTGAGTTCATTGTAGAAATCCCAGTGCAATTACACTCCAAGCCTCTACTATTAGACGTTAAGCAAAAAGCCGATATCAAGCCCGAGGCGTTGTTTAGCCGGCCGCTGAAAGTGCTGCTCGTGGAAGATAATCACACCAACGCCTTCATCGCACAGGCATTTTGCAGAAAGTATGGGATGGTGGTTACTTGGGCAAAAGGTGGCTTGGAAGCGATAGAGCTAGCAAAAAGCACGGTTTACGATCTTGTCTTAATGGATAATCAACTCCCTAATCTTGGTGGGATTGAAACCACTCAGCAACTAAGAGAGAAAGTTGGCGTAACAGCTCCGATTTACGCATGTACTGCCGATGCTCAAGAATCAACAAGAGACAGGTTCATGGCTGCTGGGGCGAATTACGTGATCGTAAAACCGATTAAAGAAGCATCGTTACACAAAGCTTTTGTTCATTTCAAACAATTGTATTGGAATGATATTGAGCATTAATTTGAAGATTAAATGGTGCTCTTTAACTGGTTATAAATGGCGCTATCTAACTGATAATATTGACTCACGCTACAGGTTTAGAGCCGCTTAAGAGACTATTTTGAGCTGTATTCCTTTTTTCTTATATTTATATAGAGCCAGTGACAAAAGCTTGTTCCAACAGAAGCGTTTTCAATTCATCACTCATATCTAGGTGTTGAGGGAACTGGATGCCTAATAGCCAGCCTTGTCTTTGCCTTTTCTTACTCACCACTTTGTAAACCAGATCGTCATCCAAATATTCATTTAAATCAGAATTTACTTTTATATTCCAATCCACATCGATGTCTGATTGCTGTGTGAGATAGATGCCGCAGCCTGAAGCTGAAAAATCAACTAGAGTGGCATCTAGCGATAAAGTATCGACGGTAACTTCACAGCTGAGGCGTATCTTATACCTTTCATGTTCACGGATAGGTTTGTTCGCAAAGCTTGAGGGTGGGCGAAGAAAGATAAGGTGCGCTGGCGAGGTGATGTGAGCCAGTACAGTCGTCTTAAACGCGATAATGTGTCCAAGTTCAGTATCGGTAATAGCACGAACAATAATATCAACGTTGATGAGCTTTCTTAGCGTCAGTGCTTCGGTCGCTTTTTTTGAAAGTTCAAGTACAAGGTACTGATCTTCTTTGTGTCCGATATAAAGTGTGTTTATCTGGATTGAGTCGTCTAGGCCAAACTCCAATACACCGGCTGTTTTTGTACCTGGTTTAAGGTATCTGAACAGTTCTAACTTTCTGTCTTTATGCATATTCGTTACTAAACAATATTGACCGTTTGATAAAATAATATAACGCTCTGATAAAACTATGTCATTAGTTTCATTGAAGTAAGTGGAGTTGAAGCTCAAAAAAAGGAATAGCGGATTCAAGTAAACAACGGCTTACTCTTGCTGAAAAACAAGATACACTGCTTCAGTTATGTACTTGATGGAGAAATAGTAAATGGAACTGCAAACCTTATTGAATACTCTGACTGATACCCCAGAAAGCGTGCAATTTGAAGACACAATACAAGTGATAGAAGCTCATTATGATTTTACTGAGAGTGAATTTCGTAATGGCGATGTAGTGAATGCGGCAGGACAGAATAATGGTTCGTGTAAGATTTTTGCTTTTGGTTTAGATCAAGGTCTATCGGCAGAGCAAACACTTGCTTGTTTTGGCCAATTTTATCGTAATGACGTATTAGGCTTTCCAGAGAACACTGACCATCAAAATATCCGTAACTTCATGACTCATGGTTGGAGCGGTATACAGTTCTCTCAGCCTGCACTGATTGTAAAATCGAAGTAAACACTAACTAGATAATTATCAGTAGGTAGTAGTTAGTAGGTCGAACGTATCTTGAAGCGAGAAAATAACCTCTCGCTTTTTTGTATATGATGAACAGGCTCGTAAGCTACTGAATAGGCAAGGCAGACAGGCATTTACGGCACATGCAAGCTCCAGCCTTTGGAATATTGCTAGTATCACGCTTTTCTAACTCAAAACACCAACACGTCTCTTTACCCGCACTAATATCGCATTGAGCTGGCTCATGACACTGTGGACATTGGTGAGTTGAACTGACTCCACTAAGGTTATCCATTACCGACGTTCGTTCGTCTTCAGATAAGCTTTTCCAACCTATAATTTCATCTATAGTTCGAAAGCAGCCACTGCACATTCCGCCATTATTTTTACAAGCCGCTCGGCAAGGTGTTTTCATCTATCTAACCCGTGATTCATTTGGGCTGAAATGTAGCATATTTGTTTCCCTTTGCAGAGCCCTGTTAACCAAGAATTGACTCAGTAAAATTAACAAAGCAACTCGTAATTTTGAGACTTTTCATGTAGCATCTCGCCCCTTTTGTTGAGTGGGGGATATTATGTTTATTGGATTTGATTATGGAACAGCGAACTGTTCTGTCGCGGCAATGGTTGATGGAAAACCAAGCCTGTTACCGCTAGAAGGTGACAACCACTATATTCCCTCAACCGTGTTTGCTCCAACTCGAGAAAGCGTCTCTGAGCATCTATTTCGCCATTTGAATATCAAACCGAGTGATGCAATCGGTGAGCAAGTGTTACGACGTGCGATCGCTATGAATCGAGAAGAGAGTATCGACCTAGTGCCAGAAGATATGGCGTTTGGTCAGGCGGCGTTGGACCTTTACTTAGAAGATCCTCGCGATGTTTATTACGTAAAATCCCCTAAGTCTTTTCTTGGCGCAAGCGGGTTGCATGATGTTCAGGTGAGTTTCTTCGAAGATTTAGTGTGCGCCATGATGGCGAATATTAAACACCAAGCCGAACTCACGACTCAAGAGCAGATCAAACAAGCTGTTATCGGTCGACCAATTAACTTCCACGGTCGAGGTGGTGAAGAAGCAAACCGACAAGCTGAAGATATACTCTCGCGCGCAGCTAAGCGTGCAGGCTTCCTTGATATCGCTTTTCAATTTGAACCGGTCGCTGCAGGCCTTGATTACGAAAGTACTTTGACTGAAAACCAAACGGTATTGGTTGTCGATATTGGTGGTGGTACCACCGATTGCTCATTGTTGGAAATGGGGCCAACCTGGTCTGGTAAAGCGGATCGCACTCAAAGTTTACTTGCTCACAGCGGGCAAAGGGTAGGGGGTAATGACCTTGATATCTACCTTGCCTTCAAACAACTGATGTCACCTTTCGGTATGGGTAATAAAGGTATTTCGGGTATCGATATGCCGTTGACTCAATTCTGGAATCCAATTGCGATAAACAACGTAGAAGCTCAGAAAAACTTTTATTCAAGAGAAAACCTAGCGGCATTAAAGTTACTTCGTAAAGAAGCATCAGAGCCTCAAAAGTTAGACCGTTTAATGAAGGTTTATCACGATACTTTAGGTTACAGCATTGTACGTCGGGCGGAAGAAACCAAGATTGCATTAGCAGAATGCTCCCAATATCGAACTGCGATTAATGTTGCATCAGAGTTGATCGAAGTCGATATCTCCGTTGAACAGATGATCGAAGCGATTGAAACGCCAAAATCTAAGATGATTGAATTGGTCAAAGAAGCGATTCAACAAGGTCAAAAAAAGCCAGATGTCATCTACATGACGGGTGGTTCTGCTCGTTCGCCTATACTTCGTGAAGCAGTGCAGCAAGCCGTACCGAATGTGCCTATCGTGAGTGGTAACTACTTCGGTTCCGTAACCGCCGGCTTAGCCCGCTGGGCTGAAGTTTGTTTCAAATAAGAGCGTACTAACTTGTTATTAGGGTAACCAGTCACGGATTGGTTACCCTTTTTTGTATTTGCTCTAGTGGACTCTTAATAAACCAATAAACCAATAAACCAATAAACCAATAAACCAACTTTCCTAGTTCAAATTGAAAATTTTTTCACAAAGCTAAATATTTCAACCTGCCTCGCAATGTTACAAGATGTTTCTAGGTTAATGGTATGTCACTTAATGGTCTGATGAGTGGCGACTAACTTAGGTTTGCAATGTTGTTTTTTGCTTGAAAAAATCAAAAAATGTAAGGGTCTTTATCTCAAAAGATAACAATATTTAGTTAATGATCGCATTTTAATTGTTTGTTTTTAATCTATTTTTTATTTTTTACAATGCAATTGTTTTTATTTTATATATTTTAATGCAACTTTTTTGTCATTCGTATATTAGTGTTTTTCCACTTGTTAAATGCAGGTAACAACCTCTCCGTAAGCACGAGGTTGTTATGGAATCACTCTCCCAGTTACAAATGGATATGACAATGAATAAGAAACTTTTAGCGCTAGCAATTTCTGGTGCAGTATTTGGTACACAGGCAGTTGCGGTAGAGCTTTACAACGAAGACGGTACAGCCTTCTCTGTTGGTGGTCACGTTTCTGTAAACCTGAATGGTTCAGAGCAAGGCGATACGGATGTTGGTACAAACTCACCACGTATCAACTTTAATGCTACGCAAGAATTAGGCAATGGCTTCACAGTTGACGCTAAAGGCGAATGGGCTCTTAATTACCTAAACGGTGGTGATGAGTCATTTACTACTCGTCTTGGCTATGTTGGCTTATCTCATGATGAACTAGGTCGTGCTGTTGCAGGTACGCAGTGGGCACCATACTACGATGTAGCTTCAGCTACTGATATGCCGATCGCTTTCGCGAATGATTTCTTATACGACAACCACGGTGCACTAGGTACTGGTCGTGCAGATAAAATGGCAAGTTACCGCAACGGATTCGATTTTGGTGAAGCGGGTGAGCTTAGCTTTGGCTTAGGTTGGCAGGGTAGTAACACAGTAACGACAGACGTTTACGATGATACAGATATCAACGATATCATTCACTCTCGTACAACAGTTGCGTACGACGATCGTATTCAAGCGACTCTTGGTTACTCAATCGCTGGTGTTAAATTGGGCTATGCCTTCAACACTGGTGACTTCAAAGAAGGTGGTGTTTCTAAGACTGCTGAATCTCACCTAGTTTCTGCTGCATACGGTTCTTACGGCTCAGGTTTATACCTAGCAGGTATCTACGCTTCAAACGAAAACATGAATGTAGGCCTTGAAGAAAGTGATGCATATGAATTGCTAGCGGCTTACGCTTTAGCGAACAGCTTAAACTTAAGCGTTAACTACGAAGTTGTTGAAGGCGAAGCGACGAAAGGCGCGGCAACACAAACTGACCGTGAAGAGCTAGCTCTACAAGCTGAATACAACTTTACTAGCAATGTTGTTGGCTACACTGGCTATCAGTTTGATCTAAACGATGCAGACAACAGAAAAACTGACGACAAGTGGACTATTGGTGCTCGTTTCTACCTATAAGTCGCGACTCATTTAGTTTGACCACGATTATGCATAGTGTTTACTCCTTAAATTTACCTTTTCGGATACTGTCCTAGACACTATGCTAAGCCCTCTCAAGCCTTTTGGTTTGAGAGGGCTGCTTTCGTTCTATACGCATCTGTTTTAGCTTTTCCTTCATGTTACCCAGCCATTCATTTCATCTACGTAGCTATGGTCTACGCAGCGATGATCTACATCGCTATGGCTCTTGTCATCAGTTCTTATACGTCGCGATCTTCGAATAAAAGTATTTAAATCATTTAATTGAGCTAAAGATCAGAATTTAGATATTGGTAACCATCTTGTCGAAGATTCTCTTTTAATGATGCGGTAAACTCTGCGCTCCAAAAAAACAGTTTAGGGACAAACTATGAGCAGCGTTGTAGATCAGGAGCAATTGATGAATTCGAAACGAACAGCAACACCCAGCAAAGTACTGTGTATTGGGCGCAATTATGTTGATCACATCGAAGAGCTTAATAATGTTATCCCTGACTCTATGGTGGTGTTTAATAAGCCGAGCACTAGCGTTACGTCTTCTCTGTCATCTTTCCATCAAGAAACGTTACATTATGAAGCTGAAATCTGCTGCATTGTTGAAAACGGTGAATACTCTGCTGTGGGGCTAGGTTTAGACCTTACTAAACGCGAGCTACAAAGTAGTTTGAAAGCGAAAGGCCTGCCTTGGGAGCGAGCTAAAGCTTTTGATGGTTCTGCTGTTTTTAGCCGCTTTGTTCCCATCGGTAATTTGAACCTCTCTGACTTAAACTTAGAGTTATTTATTAACTGTGTCCGCGTTCAAAAAGGGCATGTTGAACAGATGCTTTATTCTCCAGAGACCATCCTCGAAGAGTTATCTTCTTATACGACTTTGCTAGACGGTGATGTTGTGATGACGGGCACTCCTAAAGGTGTCGGAGAGGTACATCAAGGTGATATTTTCCTTGGTCGTCTAAAGTGTGGCGAAACCACTGTGATTGAGATCGAGTGGGTAGCACGTTAATTAGTCTTTTTTATTTAGTTAATAAATTGGTTTTACTGTTCATTGATGGTGTTTAATTCGATTAATTTAACACCTAGCAACTGATTGCATCTGGAAGGGTGTTAGTAATTGATATAAAATTCGCCTCCGTTTTTATCAATACTGAAACCCATGATCGATTTAACCATCCTACCTGTTTACCTGACGGCCGTTGTAGCTCTTCTCCTTTTACCAGGCCCTGATATGTTACTCATCGCAAGCTCAAGCATGAGCTATGGCCGTAAAGTCGGTGTGTTTGCGAGCTTAGGTAATGCGACTTCTGGAATTATCCTGACAGTATTAGCAGCAATGGGCGTTTCAGCATTGATTGCGATGAGTCCAGTGGCTTTAAAAGCCCTTCATCTATTAGGTGGTGCATACTTATTAAAGATGGGGTGGGATTGTCTTCGAACAGAACAGGGCAATGCGCCTGAGTTAAGCGATAACCGTGCTGCAAAAGCCTACTACCAACGAGCACTTATTAGTAACCTACTTAATCCTAAAGCGTTGGTTTTCTTCGTGATGTTCTTACCGCAGTTTGTATCGACGAGTATTGAAGCGACTTCGGGCGAGCAGATGCTCGTTCTAGGTTTATTGCTGAATGTGCTAGGTTTGACGTTCAACTTTTTACTTGTGGCGTTAGTGGGTACTATTGGTAAATCTTTGGTAGAAAATGCTAAGTTTCGCACCTATCAGCAAAAAGTGATGGGCGGAGTTTTCATCGTGTTGGCGGTTTGGATGTTGTCTTCTTTCTTTACTTCGTAAACTTTCCCAATAAAACATATTGTTGCGGCTAGCTGCCGATACAAAAATGGACGCTTCGAGCGTCCATTTTTTATGTCTATCAGTTACATATTGCACTTCATGGAACTTATGTTGTGAAAGAATTATGATCTAAGAGTTCAACTCTTTCTGGTGTTGTTCGATGAGCTTATCCATGTACTCTTCACCGCGCTTGCGAGTATCGTCATAGGTTTCTGTCCCTTCGAACTTTGTTACCGTCTCATAATAAACCTTAACTTTTGGTTCTGTTCCTGAAGGGCGGACGATAATGCGTGAACCATCCTCTAGGTGATAGATGAGTACGTCACTTGCAGGCAGGTTAATGGCTTCAGTATTGCCTCCAATGACGAAGCGTAAAGAAGACTGCAGATCTTCAATCACAGAGATAGCGACACCGTTAATCGCTTTAGGCTGTGCTGAGCGGAGCTTAGAACCAATCGATGGTGAATCTGGGTCTAGGGCAATACTTCGCTGCGCGTTGGTATGAACCCCATGTTCAAATGAAATTTGAGCGAGAAGATCCCAAACGGTTCGCCCTTGAGATTTTAACTCCTCAACCAGTTGAGCAAACACGACGATAGCAGACAGCCCATCTTTGTCTCGTACCTGAGTACCAATTGTGTAGCCTAACGCTTCTTCATAGGCGAACAAGAACTCGTTTTTCTCATCTTCTAATTGCATGCCAATATTCGCTAACCATTTAAAGCCAGTCAGCGTTTGGAAGTAAGTCGCACCGCGAGAATTAGCCACTTTTTCAAGCAGAGTTGAAGATACGATACTGTTACCAACTAACTGGTTTTTAGTGTGTGGCTTTGATAGCAAGTAGTGCGCGAATAACACACCCACTTGGTCACCCGTGAGCATTTTGTAGGAAGCATCTTCAGTTCTGACTTTATCATCGGTTCGAACGGCAACCGCAAATCGGTCTGCATCTGGGTCATTAGCGCAAGCGATGTCGGCATCGACACTTTTTGCTAAGTTAACCACAAGATCCATCGCGCCTTTTTCTTCCGGGTTGGGGAAGTTTACGGTTGGGAAGTGACCATCTGGTTCTCTCTGTTCGGCAACACTGAACACCTTATGGAAACCAGAATCATGAAGTAGATCTTCCGCCATTTGTGCACCGACACCATGCATAGCTGTATAGGTGATGGTGGTGTTCGCCGATTCGATCTCTTTACTCACGTGTGGGCTCTGGTTGATCGCAGCGCGGTACGTTTGATAATAGCCTTCAGTTAACCATACCAACTTACCTTGTGTTTCAGCGTCACTAAGGCTCATCAATGGGATGGGCTTGGTCGATGCGATGTCTATTTCAGCAGCAATGCCTGCATCATGAGGGGGAATGATTTGAGCGCCATTCTCCCAGTACACTTTGAAGCCATTGTACTCCGGCGGGTTGTGGCTCGCCGTCACGACAACAGCCGCCGCCGCGTTGAAGTGCTCGATACCAAAGGCAACGATAGGTGTCGCGGCAACATTCGAAGTTAGGTAAACCTTAATACCTAAAGCAGTGAGTACAGAAGCTGTATCAATCGCGAATTGCTTTGAATCTAAACGGCCGTCGTAGCCAACCACTACACCACGCATAGAGGCATTTTCGACATGTTCAATTAAATAGTGGCCAAGGCCTGTGGCCGTTTCTTGTATGACCAGGCGGTTCATTCTATTTGGGCCGCATCCGACTTTGCCGCGCAGTCCCGCCGTTCCGAATTCTAATCGTTGAATAAAGCAGTCTTCAAGTTCGTCGTGCATTCCCTCATCGATAAGGTATTGAAGCTCTTCACGAGTTCTTGGGTCTGGGTCTCTCGCTAACCAGTTCATTGCATCTTGCATAATTACTAAACCTTTTAATATCGGGATGTCTTTCTGTTGATTTAATTTAAATGATACTGATTATCATTTCTATGAAAGCAATCGTAAAACTCGATTTAAAATAAATTCCAACAGTAAGGGAAAGGCATATGGGTAAAGCTACTTCAAATAATTGACTGTTTAATAAGTAAACTTACCTTGAACAATTGGATACCACTAACTAGCCTTTTACATAAATATAACAAAACTTAACAAGTTCGTCGTTTTTGAATCTTTAGTGGAAACTTCCAACGCTTATGATCAGCATTGGTTCTTAGGTTGAGGTGAGGTCAGCAGTCCGTTTACAGGCTGGTTCCATGTGAGTTGTAGATTGAGATTCAGCTTTTCATGTTCAGCTGGAATAACAATGAATGTTGTCTGGCTCGGAATGACACATAGCTCGTAATGACATGTAGTTCGTAATGAAACTTAGCTCGCAACGAAATAGAGCTCGCAACGACATTTAGGTCGCAAGTATCCAATTAGGAAGGATAAGGAGAGATCTTTTGAAAAGATTACTGGTTAGGCTAGCGTGGCTTTTGAAAAGTTTTGTTGTGATTTTAGTGTCGCCTTTGGTGCATGCAAGCAGTGAATACAACATGACTCAAGGTGTCACTGAGATCAGCGGTAAGGTATACGAACTTCATATGCTGATCTTCTACATCTGCTGTGCGATTGCTTTTGTTGTTTTTGGTGTGATGTTTTATTCAATTCTGAGACACCGAAAGTCGAAGGGGGCGGTTGCAGCCCATTTTCACGAAAGCACGAAAGTCGAAATTCTTTGGACCATCATCCCTATTATCATCCTCATCGCTATGGCTATCCCGGCCACCAAGACCTTGATAGCGATGGAAGATACCTCCCAATCAGAGCTGACAGTCAAAGTTACAGGGTCGCAATGGAAGTGGCACTACAGCTACTTTGGTGAAGACGTTGAGTTTTTCAGCCTTTTAGCGACCAGTGATAAAGAGATTGAAGGCATCGAAGTGAAAGGCGCGCATTACTTGTTAGAAGTTGATAAGCCGCTTGTACTGCCTATCAATCGCAAAGTCCGTTTCTTGATGACTTCCGATGATGTTATTCACTCATGGTGGGTACCAGCTTTTGCCGTTAAGAAAGATACCATTCCGGGTTTCATAAATGAGGCTTGGACAAAGATAGATGAGCCCGGTGTTTATCGAGGCCAGTGTGCTGAGTTATGTGGCCGTGCTCATGGCTTTATGCCGATAGTGGTGCATGCGATGGAAGAAGCTGAGTATGACGCATGGTTAGCCGAGCAAAAAGAATTGGCGGTAGCCGCACAGCAAGCCGCGCAAGATGCATTAGATGCGTCACTTTCCTTGGAAGAGCTCAATACCATTGGCGAAGAGGTGTATAAAACTCGTTGTGCGGTGTGTCACCAAGTTAACGGCGAAGGTATTCCCGGAGCATTTCCTGCCATAAAAGGAAGCCCTATTGCGCTTGGTGATGTAGATGTGCATATCGATACCATTGTTTATGGTCGTGGTGGTACGGCGATGCAAGCATTCGATAACCAGTTAACTGAGAAAGAGATCGCAGCGGTAGTGACTTATCAACGAAACGCTTGGGGTAATGACACTGGGGATATTGTTCAGGCTTCAGATGTGAACGCTTATAAAGCCAAGCAAGAAGGCGGGGAACAAGCTTCTGACGAACAAGGTTCAACGGATGAAACGGAAGGCTCAACGGACAAAGCACAAAACGATGCTAAGGAGCAGTTATGAGTTCACCAATCAATAAGCCGGTGAAATCGGCTCCAGCAGAAGACCAAGCACTGAGCCATTCTACGGAAGGTACACTAGGCAATAATGATTTGCCTGTTGATGATCACGACTCACATGCGGCACCTAAAGGTTGGGCGCGTTGGCTGTACTCAACCAATCATAAAGACATCGGTACACTTTATCTGTGGTTCAGTTTTGCGATGTTCTTAACGGGGGGGGCCATGGCAATGGTGATCCGTGCGGAGCTGTTCCAACCGGGTTTACAACTTGTTGAGCCAGATTTCTTCAATCAGATGACTACAGTCCATGGTTTAATCATGGTGTTTGGTGCGGTAATGCCTGCATTCACGGGGCTCGCTAACTGGATGATCCCGATGATGATCGGTGCTCCAGATATGGCGTTGCCGAGAATGAACAACCTCAGTTTCTGGATCTTGCCTTTTGCGTTTCTAATCTTGATCGGATCTTTGTTTACAGAAGGAGGCGGGCCGAGTTTTGGTTGGACATTTTATGCTCCGCTCTCAACAACTTATGGCCCAGACAGCACCGCGTTATTCGTATTCTCAGTTCATATTATGGGGATCAGTTCTATCATGGGGGCGATTAATGTGATCGTAACCATAGTGAATATGCGCGCACCGGGTATGACTTGGTTCAAGTTACCGATGTTTGTATGGACTTGGCTAATTACCGCTTTCTTGCTGATAGCCGTGATGCCCGTGCTCGCGGGGGCTGTGACCATGGTGCTGACCGACAAATACTTTGGAACAAGCTTCTTTGATGCCGCTGGTGGTGGTGATCCCGTCATGTTCCAGCACATATTCTGGTTCTTTGGGCATCCCGAAGTATACATCATGATCTTGCCATCTTTTGGTATTGTCTCAGCCATCATTCCAGCATTCAGTGGCAAGCGTCTGTTTGGCTACCACTCTATGGTGTACGCGACTTGTAGTATCGCATTGTTGTCATTCTTGGTTTGGGCGCACCACATGTTCACCACAGGTATGCCAGTATTTGCCGAACTATTCTTCATGTATTGCACCATGTTGATTGCGGTGCCGACCGGTGTGAAAGTGTTCAACTGGGTGGCGACCATGTGGCGGGGGGCTTTGACCTTTGAAACCCCAATGCTGTTTGCGATTGCCTTTATTGTTTTGTTTACGATTGGTGGGTTATCCGGATTGATGCTCGCTATCGTGCCTGCTGATTTCCAATATCACGATACTTATTTTGTTGTGGCTCACTTCCATTATGTTCTGGTAACAGGTGCCGTGTTCTCGATTATGGCTGCTGCCTATTATTGGCTACCTAAGTGGACAGGTCATATGTACGACCACAAACTCAGCTTGTGGCATTTCTGGACGTCGGTGATTTCAGTCAATGTACTGTTCTTCCCGATGCACTTTTTAGGGTTAGCGGGTATGCCGCGTCGTATTCCAGATTACGCCATTCAGTTCGCTGACGTTAACCAAGTCGTGTCGATTGGTGGCTTTGCCTTTGGGTTGTCTCAGTTGATTTTCTTATGGCTGGCTATCAAGTGCGTAAGAGGCGGAGAGCCTGCACCAAGCAAGCCTTGGGACAGAGCTGAAGGCCTAGAATGGACGGTACCAAGCCCTGCGCCTCACCATACCTTTACTCATCCGCCTAAAGTTGATTAGAGGAATGAGCTATGAGTGATAAGCAAAGCGATCCCAATCAAGATAAAAAACAACCAAAGCGCCTGTCTAATAAGCGATCGACTAAAAAGCTGACGGGCTACTTGGTGTTGAGCGTGGTTGCGATGTTTGGTTTTGGTTTCGCTTTAGTGCCGCTCTACGATGTGATGTGTGACGCGCTAGGGATCAACGGCAAAACCAATACGGTTTCTGCCGTTCAACCTCAGGGAATGCAGCCTGACTATTCTCGAACTGTTCGAGTGGAATTCATGTCGCATATTAAGCCTGATATGCCATGGCAGTTCTCGCCTGAAGTTCGAGTGTTAGAGGTTCATCCTGGAGAAGTGGTTCAAACTAACTACATTGCCAAAAACCTTTCTGGAGCCTCATTGGTTGGCCAAGCCGTACCATCGGTTTCTCCAGGTATGGGGGCAACTTACTTTAATAAGATGGAATGCTTTTGCTTTAATCAGCAGCCACTTGACGGGCACAAGAGCGCCGAAATGGGTTTGATATTTTACATTGAGCCCGATATTCCAGAATCGATACATACGCTTACGCTCTCTTATACGCTATTTAATATCACGAGTCAGGTGAGAGGAGAGGCAAGTAAGCCTGAAGCGAGCACACTCGCAAGTAACTAGGGATTTAAAGAACCAGTATCAACATAAGGAGTTGGGCGATGAGTTCTAAAAAGGAAGTCTATTTCGTTCCACATCAAAGCCATTGGCCATTAGTGGGTGCCGTCGCACTGTTTTTGGTCGCGGTTGGCGCTGGCTTGACGGTGCAAAATATGGGCACTGATGCGGCTGGTGGCGTGTTTGGTAAAGCAGTGCTGTTAGTCGGATGTTGTGTGTTGCTTTACATGCTTGCAGGTTGGTTTAGCAATGTAATCACGGAATCATTAAGTGGTGTTTATTCTGAGCAAATATCTCGTTCTTTTCGACAGGGAATGAGTTGGTTCATCTTCTCTGAAATCATGTTCTTCGGTGCCTTCTTTGGTGCGCTTTTTTACGCTCGAATGATTTCTGTGCCTTGGATTGGTGGCGCAGGCAACAATGTGATGACCCATGAAGTGTTGTGGCCGATGTTTCAATCAATGTGGCCGCTAACGACGACACCTGATGGCGTGACGACACAAGCCATGCCTTGGCAAGGTATCCCGCTTAAGAACACCATTATCCTGCTACTTTCTTCTGTGACGCTGCACATGGCACATATTAGTCTTGAACAAAATAAGCGTATGGCTTTGATCGTGTGGCTAGAGATAACCATTGTTCTGGCTGGCTTCTTCCTGTTCTTCCAAGTTGAAGAGTACCTTCACGCTTATCAAGAGATGGGATTGACACTTCAATCTGGCATCTATGGCAATACATTCTTCTTATTGACAGGGTTTCATGGTTTGCATGTCTGTTTGGGAACGATCTTTTTGATTGTGTTACTAGCAAGGGTTGCGAAAGACCACTTCACTCCGAAAGACCATTTTGCATTTCAGGCGGGCAGTTGGTATTGGCACTTTGTTGATGTGGTTTGGTTAGGTCTGTTTGTGTTTGTGTATGTGCTCTAACTGCTGAGCCTATTGGGAATTAATAGGGGCGAGGGTTGGGCGCTATCACTCCTGAACCTAAAGCCAGTAATAACAGTAACACGACAACAGCTGACCACATCACACGACGCCCCAAGAAGTGGCTCAGCCTTTTGCCATTGTGTTTACCTGAGGCGATTTGGATTAGGCCTTTCATCAAATTGAAAGCGATGAAGAACAGCAAAGCGACTAACACAATTTTAAACAACAACACAAAGGTAGATGACGCCATAGTGATAACTCCAAACCGATTGATTGATGATGAACACAAGTTCCGCTGTAAAGGTTTTTGGATAACGGTCGTTTTAACTGTGGTTTCAGTCGGCATTTTAATCAAGTTAGGTTTGTGGCAGTTAGAGCGAGGTAACGAGAAATTACGCTATGAACAACAGTTATCAGAAAGAGCGCAGCAATCGTCACAATCTCTAGGTGTCATTATTTCTGAGTTGCGAGAGCTGGGTTCATCTGGTCAAGAGTCATTAAACCCTCAAACCTTAAATGGGTTAAAGGCTGATGTCGAATTAGTCAATACGAGTGGCTTGATACTCTTGTTAGACAACCAGATTAACCAAGGAACGGTGGGGTATGTGATTTACATGTTGGGTGCAGTTCCAACACAAGATGGAAGAAAACAACTGTTGATTGATCTTGGGTTCGTTGCGGCAAGCAGTGACAGAAGAGAGCTACCGCAATTAGGAAGCATCACACTACCAACCAAACTGTCAGGGCGTTTGTACACACGTTCGGTGAATCCTTTAAGTCATGAGTTGGGATTAGAAAATACGACACCGAATAGAATCCAAAACTTAAACATAACAGCGTTATCAGAGTACACAGGGCAAGAAGTGCTGCCCTTTATTTTCCAACCGCAAAGCTTAGAATCGTGGCCTTATGAGTTGTTGTGGCGACCAACTGCGATGAAATCTGAGAAGCACTTCGGTTACTCATTTCAATGGTTTGTAATGGCAGCGGCACTTTCGTTTTTGATGTTGTTGATTGGGTTCCGATATTTTAAGAAAAATGGCCACATGAATAAGAAAAAGTAGGAACTTGAAATTGAAATAGCGACTTAAAGGCAGCGCCTACAACAAGGAAGAAAGATGGATAAATCTCAAGCACAAGTGAACAGGGAAATTACTGAGGCAAACATGGCAGAGCTCAGAAGCCGTCGTACTAAAGGGCGCTTGGTATTAATCGGACTCGTTTTAATTTTCGCTTTGCCAGCCATTGTCGCCAAAACGGTGTTGGACCAGAATTGGTATACCTCAGGTGTCACTAACTCAGGCGAATTGGTCGAACCAAGAACCACGCTTGCGGATTTTGGCGTAACGATACCCATGGCTGGAGAAGGGTGGTTAGTGGGTTATATCGCTCCTACAGAGTGTGAAAGCTTATGCGAACAGCAACTCCATTATTTGAATCAAAGTTACTTGGCGCTAGGTAAAAACAAAGAGCGAGTGACCGCCGTTGTTTTTGTCTCAGAAGGTAATTCGTTATCGGGTTCGCTTGATAAGCCTGATTTGTCTTTGTTAGCGGGTGGTGATCAATTGAGTACCGAATTTTCGCCTGCTTCTATTGTTATTATTGACCCACTAGGACAGTTGGTCATGGAGTACAAAAGCGTTTCAGAACCTTCGCAGTTAGTTGGTCAATCTAAAGGCATGATTCATGATCTAAGAAAGCTACTCAAGCTGTCACGAGTTGGGTAGTTAATCAGCTTAAGTTTATAAGCTGGAGTTGATGAGCTTGAGTTGGTGAGCTTGAGTTGGTGAGCTTGAGTTGATGAGCTGTAGCAGATTGCGTTAATGCTGAGTGTTGTTAGCGAAAAGGGAATAAGCATAGGGAGATAAGTGATGCAGAATAAAGCCCCTGATTTACTGATGCTCGTGATGAGATTAACTATCTTGTTAACCCTTACCGTGATTGTTCTCGGCGCTTATACACGTCTGTCTGATGCTGGCCTTGGTTGCCCTGACTGGCCTGGGTGCTATGGAAAGATCACCGTTCCCTCGAATATCCAAGCCGTTAATCAAGCCAATCTACAATTTCCAGAACGTGCTCTCGAAGCAGACAAAGCTTGGATAGAGATGATCCATCGCTACTTTGCAGGAACATTAGGGCTGCTTATCTTTGTCGTTGTTGCTTGGTGTATTAAAAAGAATATAACAGCGGCTGGTCTACCATTACTTATCTCGGCAACCGTGATATTTCAGGCTTTGCTTGGAATGTGGACGGTGACTCTCAAGTTGATGCCCGTTGTGGTTATGGCGCATTTGATGGGGGGATTCACGTTGCTGTCACTGTTGTGTCTGCTCTACTGTCGTTTGTCTCAATTTCAAAGCCGTTTTGGTGAGGCTACGTATACTTCGTCACTTAAAGCTTGGGCGCTGTTCGGGCTATTCATTGTGGTCGGGCAGATACTGCTTGGTGGTTGGACATCGTCAAACTATGCCGCGTTGGTGTGTACACAATTACCCATCTGTGAAGGTAATTGGATGAGCTATCTCGACTTCAAAAATGCGTTCGATTTTGCTCAACACGGCCATGATAACTATGAGTTTGGTGTGTTGGAATATCCCGCAAGGCTTACCATCCATGTCATGCATAGGTTCGGGGCTATTGTGGCGACGTTAACGGTGTTGATGATCGTGTACCAGCTATGGAAATTTGGCCAAGCGCCTCACCAAAAGCTGAGCGTGATTGTCGCAATAGTCTTGTTTACCCAAATCAGCCTTGGGATCAGTAATGTATGGTTTCATCTGCCAATCTCAGTCGCGGTTTTGCATAACCTAGTTGCAGCGATGTTGCTCATCAGCATGGTTGTCACCAATTTTGTCGTGTGGCAACGCAAACCGAGTGAGAGCTTGGTGAAAAACAGTGTATTACAAGGAGGTAATCATGGTCAGTAGAACGTCAACACAGTATGAAGTGGTGGCTCAAGACGCAGCCTTAACTCATAAGATAACAGCCAACAATGATATTGCTATAAGCAATGAAATAGCTGGAAAAAACAAAGCCGTTTGGAAGGTCTATTTAACACTGACCAAGCCGAAAGTGGTGGCTTTGATGCTGCTGACGGCATTGGTTGGAATGTGTTTGGCTGTACCGAATGGATTGCCGTTGCAACAAACTTTGTTCGGGATGATTGGGGTAGGGTTGATGGCAGGTTCAGCAGCTGCGTTTAACCATTTGATCGATAAAAAGATCGACGGCCAGATGACTCGAACCAATCGACGCCCTTTACCATCCGGTGAACTGAGTAGTGTACGCGTGTTCAGCTTTGCCGCGGGTATCGGCTTACTTGGATTCGTCACGCTTGTGGTGTGGGTCAATCAACTCACCGCTTGGTTAACCTTTGCAAGCTTGTTGGGTTACGCAGTGATTTATACCATGTATCTGAAGCGAGCGACGCCGCAGAACATCGTAATTGCAGGAATCGCTGGCGCAATGCCACCGTTATTGGGTTGGACGGCAGTCACCAACGAACTGCATTCAAACGCTTGGTTGTTGGTGATGATCATCTTTATTTGGACCCCTCCACACTTCTGGGCGTTGGCGATTCATCGTCGTGACGAGTATGCCAAAGTGAACATCCCTATGTTGCCTGTAACCCACGGAATCGAATACACCAAGACTTCGATTTTGCTCTATACCTTGTTGCTTAGCATCGTGTGTATATTGCCTGTATTGGTCGGTATGAGTAGCTGGATATATCTAAGCGCTTCATTGGTGCTCAACGGTGGGTTTGTTTACCACGCTTGGGTACTTAAGTATCGTGATGAGCCTAATATGGCGATGAAGACCTTTAAGTTCTCCATCTATCATCTCATGATCTTGTTTGTTGCTCTGTTGGCGGATCATTATTTGCTCTGATAGCTCTGATAGCTCTGATAGCTCTGATAGCTCTGATAGCGGTGAGTAGCTCAATACAAGGTCATATCAAAACCAAACCTTTGGTTTTCACTAACCAAACCCTGACATGCCATCTATGAAAAGCCGGACAATTGATTGGCATGAATTATATAAAGGAACCGGTAATGGAATTCACTGAGCAAGATAGAGACGCTTTGTACCAAACGTGGATGTCACAAAAATCTCGAATGCGAATTACGCAGATGGAGTTTTCAAAAAAGCTAGGCATGAACCAGTTGGATTTTTCGCGATTGCTAAGAGGGGAGAAAGCATTAACCATGTCTTTCGTTAGTCACTTCTGTCGTCTACTTCATTTAGAGCCAAGGAATGTGCTCCCTTCACTTAAAGAGGACAATGAATCCGGGCCTAAAGTGGTTTATCTGAAAAGTAGAATGAGTGTTGATGGTGAGATCCAAAATGCTTATATCGAAGGCAATCAGGTGATCGTAGAGTATGCACATACCGTTCAGAACCATTGATTTTAGATCAAGCTCTGAGTTTTACCTCTTTTTCTACAACTTTTTCACTTAGGGTATGGCATACTTAGTTAATTCCTTGATTTACTTAAGTGCGTTATGAAACCTTTAAAAGTCCTTTTGCTTGTTGCAACCAGCATGTTTTTGTTTGGTTGTGCAGGCGGCCCAATTAAAACCGCTACTAAATTCACCAGTTATGAAGATTTTCGGCCTGGCCCTGATGGAGGCGTTGATTTAGTTTGGGCAAGGATAGGGCTGCGTGACGAACAACGTTTGAAATCCAAGTTAGACGCTTATGACTCTGTGGTGATCGACCAAATCTTTGTGTTGGCAGAAGAAGGCACATTAGATCAGGAAGACATTCAAGAGCTCACAGATCATATGGTGAGTCGTTTGGAAGCGAAGATATCGCCTCACAAAACGATTGTCGATGAACCAACAGGGAACACACTGCGCTTGAGTATTGCCTTAAGTAACGTAGAAACGCCCAACCCGATCTTAGCCGTGACAAGCAGTGTTCTTCCGTTTGGTCTTGCGATGTCGACTATATCTAAGGTGACGACAGGCGAGCACACCAACGTTGGGAGCGCTAGTGTTGAGCTATTGGTCAGTGATGCGCAAGACGGCACTCCGTTGTTTGCGGCCATCGACCGCGAAGCGGGTAATAAAGACTTTTCTACAATGATTGATTCGTTAGATGATGCCAAAGATGCGATCAACTATTGGGTTGAACGTTTAGGTGATACTCTACAGAACATCGACGACGTCTAGAAAGAGCTTGTAATGCTAGAGAAAGAGAACCTGATTAAGCTAGCCAGAATGCAAATGCCTTTTGGCAAATACGCTGGCCGCACCTTGATTGACCTGCCTGAAGAATACTTGCTGTGGTTTGATAAAAAGGGCTTCCCGCAAGGTGAGTTGGGCGACTTAATGCAGTTATGTTTAGCTCTCAAGATTGAGGGCTTAGATTCTGTGGTGCAACCGCTTAAATATGACTATTAGCCTTAAGTAGCCCCAGTCCGTCCCCCCCCCACAGTTCTAAACTAAAACCCATACACATAAATGACGAGTAGTGGTGATTTTCTGAGGAACATTCAAAGGCAAAAACTGAATCTTGCCTTTTGAATGTTTATGAACCAGAGTCACCGTAACTTTAATATTCCCCCCAACACCTCCCTCAAAGCTCCCGAATCTATTATTACTTTTAGACTCCACATGTTCATTAATGACGAGTCAGAATCGACTAGCTTTACCTTCCCCTAAGCGACCACTACACAGACAGTTTATTGCTTATTGAATTAATCATGGCCTAAAGAAGAGTGGCTTTTAACTCTGAGTGAGCACGGATTTAACGAGCGTTACATCGGAGGCAATGTGTGCTTGCACGTTTTGACACTGAGTGTTTAGACTCACTCTTATATAAATGCATAGCATTCAGTTGGTTATGAGCAATCTTTGGGATATATTGGCTGGGTGAATTCGTGCTTGCACGATATTAAAATCGTTAGAATTGTCAGAGGTATAAATGCAACATATTGTTTTTTTATTTATTTTATATGTAGTTTTGCTTGGATATCATGCAAACCAAACTAAAGATGGAAACCGATTGAGTCGAGAGGTATATGAATCCCTCTACTTGCTTCATACTCTAGCCTATTATTGCTATGCCAGCTTAAACGCGTGGTTGGGTGATGCATATCCAATGGTTATAAGCTTAGGTGTTGCAGGTTTTTTAAATTTGATGTTAGTTGAATACTATTGGAATAAGTATGATGATTTAATCTCGGTAGTTAAAAAATCGTTAACTTTAAAGGTAATATATTTAGTAGTTACATCTGTGGCAGTTTCAGGAACAATTCTATATGCTGGGCTAATGTTGGAGGAAATTACATTAGCCCCAGCTTCTGCATTGAATAACTATGTCATTGCAATATCTTTTATTCTTATGGCAATATTTGGTCCAATTCTGTTGGCACTTGTAATAGAAGTTGTATTTCCACTTGTTTTCTTTATAGGTAATAAATTAAGTGGCAATAAGATTAAGAATAAACCAGTTGTTTTTATTTCTGTGATTATGCTAGTTGCCCCATTACTTATTATCGCTTCAATATTAGAGTCATCTATGCTTAATGATAAGTTTTTTAAAGCGATATTACATGATAATTATCATGAGAATGACAAGGGTATCTGCTCTAACATTCCAGATGATGTTAAGTATGTCCCAATATCTGCTTCAGAAGTGTCAGTTGTAAAATATGACTCTGAAATTGATGACTATCATTTTTATTTAGACTACTGTGCAGAACAGGAAGATGAGACAGGTGGTCAATAATTCTAACAAATAAGGATTAAGGTGTTGCGCAGCCAACACTAAATCCCGAGTGTTGAACAAGCCCGAAGCCACTTTATTAAGTAAATTGTACGATTGAACTTGAAGGGCACATCGCTTTGAGGCTTTTCTCAAGGCGAGCGAGGTCAAGATAAGGTTGCGATAGCAATTTTATCAACCAGTTAGCCATTTTTCGTTTCTTTCGTCGTCACATCTCCTTTGATTTCATCAATGCCATTATCCTTATTATTGATGCCTTTCGGCTACATGGGCCGGCTCACTCCAACGCACCGCGATAGAGGTATCGCGCAAATAGCTCAGTGCAGAAGTGAGTGCAAGTTTCGTTGTCGACTGTGAGTATGCAGGCATTATAGCTCAGGTCAGATTCACCTTTCGAAAAGTCATAACTACGTTAATCACGTATAGTTTTGCTATGTGTACGTTACTTGCGTATACTCTGCATATGAAAAGTGTATTTGTTGAATCGACCATATTTGAAAAGTACCGTAATGAATATCTCAGCGATGATGAGTTTAGGCTTTTTCAAGCTGAGTTAATGTCTAACCCGAAACAGGGGGACGTGATTCAAGGTACAGGTGGTTTGCGAAAGATTCGAGTTGCAAGTAAAGGTAAGGGCAAGCGAGGCGGCTCTCGTGTTCTCTATTACTTCCTCGATGAAAAGCGTCGCTTCTACTTGCTGACAATTTATGGCAAGAATGAAATGTCTGATTTAACTGCAGATCAAAAGAAACAATTAAAGGTTTTTATGGAGGCGTGGCGTAATGAGCAATCGTGATCTATTTGCAGAGTTAAGTTCTGCTCTTGTTGAGGCTAAAGAGCATTCAGAGGGTAAATTCACTCTTAAAACTCATCAAGTTAACGATATCAGTGAGTTAGATATTTCACCTAATGAGATCGTGAGTATCCGTGAACAGTTTAATATGTCGCGTGGTGTGTTTGCGCGTTTACTGCATACATCATCCCGAACATTAGAAAACTGGGAACAAGGGCGTAGCGCACCAAATGGACAAGCTGTGACCCTTCTAAAATTGGTTCAGCGTCATCCGGAAACTCTTTCGCACATCGCTGAGCTATAACAAACAAGGGCTAAGATGTTGCGCAGCCAGCACTAAATCCCGAGTGTTGAACAAGCCCTAAGCCATTTTCCGCTTCTCTCGTCGTCACATCTCCTCTGATTTCGTTAATGCCATTCACATTATTTTCGATACCTTTCAGCTAGGTGGGGCGGCTTACTCCAACACACCACGATAGAGGTCGCGAGATAAATAGCTGAGTGCAGCCTGACCGTAACCAACCTGCCTGCAATCGACCACCTATTGTTTGGGTATGCCACTCGGCAGCCACAAGGTTGGTTGTTGATTGATGGCCTCTAGCATTCTTGCCCGCCAGACTTTGGCCAAAGCAAACGCGTTAAAAAGGTAATGCTTGTTGCCTTTGTGCCACGCTTGCCTTGATGCATCGTATTGGCCTGCTGCCACAACAATGTGCAGGTGTGGGTTCAAGTTTCGTTGTCGGCTGTGAGTATGAAGTGCGCTGGTAAGCTTGTCGTGGTGCACCTTATGTTAGGCGTTGTATTTACAAAACTTAAAAATTAAATCCGTATTAGATCTGTACAAGTTGTACTTTGGTTGTCTAAATCTTATACTCAATTTAGTTACGGAATTACTCCGTACGATTGGAGGTTTTATGGCTACTGCAAGACTTGATATTCGCTTGGATGAAGAAATCAAAGCTAAGGCTGAGAAAGCTTCAGCTTTACTTGGTTTAAAAAGCTTAACTGAATACGTTGTTCGTCTAATGGACGAAGATTCAACTCAGGTAATTTCTGAGCATGAAGGTATCACTGTTGAAGCAAATGTATTTGATCAATTCATGATTGCTTGTGACGAGGCTAAGGCTCCGAATAAAGCATTACTTGAAGCTGCTGCATTTACTAAAAGTGGTGAGTTTAAGTGAGTTATTCTAAAACTTTCAAAGAATTGGATAAATCACAACACGATAGAGAATCATTTGACTGCGGTGAAAAAGAGTTAAATGACTTTATCCAAACTCAAGCCGCTAAACATATGCAAGCAGGTATCAGCCGCACTATGGTTTTGCCTGCTTCTGTGCCACTGCCAAATCAAAAATATCCAATTTGTTCATTTTATAGTATTGCGCCAAGTTCAATTAGCCGTGATACGTTGCCACAAGCGATGGCTAAAAAATTACCACGCTATCCAATTCCTGTTTTCCTTTTAGCTCAACTAGCAGTTCATAAAGAATTTCATGGAAGTGGGTTAGGTAAAGTTAGCTTAATCAAAGCTCTCGAATATCTTTGGGAAATTAACTCTCACATGAGAGCTTATGCCATTGTTGTCGATTGTTTAACTGAACAAGCTGAGTCATTCTACGCAAAATATGGTTTCGAGGTTCTTTGTGAAATCAATGGTCGTGTAAGAATGTTCATTCCGATGAAAACAGTCGGTAAATTATTCACTTAGACGTAAGAGTGAATATAACGAATAAAGATTAAGATGTTGCACAGCCAACACTAAATCCCGAGTGTTGAACAAGCCCGAAGCCACTTTATTTAGTAAATTGTACGATTGCATTTGAAGGGCACATCGCTTTGAGGTTCTTCTCAAGACGAGCGAGGCCAAGATAAGATTTCGATAGTAATCTTATCAACCAGTTAGCCATTTTCTGCTTCTTTCGTCGTCATATCCCCTCCTGTTTCGCCTGTGTAATTCTCCACATACCACCCCTAACTAGAAGTCACCGAGTTTGAAGCTAGGTGTTCTTACCTTACCTGATAACTGCGCAATCGATGGCGTGTAAACAATGTTATACGGGGTGTTTTAAATATAAAACATAAAATAAATTGCCTTTTTTTTTAATTAGTGATTGAAACTGTGGTTTTTACTCGTTAAGTTACAGGGAACAAGAAGATAAATGCTGATGTAAAGTGACGTGAGATAACGTGCATTCAGCCTCAAGGATAGAAAATAGGAAGAAGTAAGCAATGTTCCAGACTGATGATGTAAGAATTACCAAAGTAAAAGAGTTATTACCCCCTGTTGCTGTTTTAGAAAAGTTTCCAGCGACAGAAATTGCTTCTTCTACAACCTTTGAAAGCCGCAAAGCGATCCACAATATTTTAGAAGATAGCGATGATCGCTTACTTGTTATTGTTGGCCCATGTTCTATTCATGATACAGAAGCTGCTCTTGAGTACGGTAAACGTTTGAAAGTGCTACGTGACGAACTAGGCGATAACCTTGAAATCGTAATGCGTGTTTACTTTGAAAAACCACGTACCACTGTTGGCTGGAAAGGCCTAATCAATGACCCGTACATGAACGACACGTTCAAACTAAATGACGGTCTTCGTTTAGGACGTAAGCTACTGCTTGACCTAACTGATATGGGAATGCCTACGGCGAGTGAATTCCTAGATATGATCTCGCCGCAATACGTTGCAGATCTAATCAGCTGGGGCGCAATTGGCGCACGTACGACAGAATCTCAAGTTCACCGTGAACTGGCTTCAGGCCTATCTTGCCCAGTTGGCTTCAAGAATGGTACGGATGGCAATATCAAGATCGCAACAGATGCAATTCGCTCTGCAAGTGCTTCGCACCACTTCTTGTCGGTAACTAAATACGGTCACTCAGCGATCGTTGAAACCGCAGGTAACCCTGATTGTCATATCATCTTACGCGGTGGTAAAGAGCCAAACTATAGCGCAGAGCACGTTGGCAAGATTAAAGAAGAGCTAGAAGCTTCAGGTCTTCCACAGAAGGTGATGATTGATTTCAGCCACGCGAACAGCTCAAAGCAGTTCAAACGCCAAATGAACGTTTCTGATGACGTAAGTGCACAGATCTCTGGTGGTGATAAAGCAATCTTTGGTGTGATGATTGAATCTCACCTAGTTGAAGGTCGCCAAGACTTAGTTGACGGTAAAGCGGCGACATACGGTCAATCTGTTACTGACGCATGTATTGGTTGGGAAGATACTGAAACAGTACTTCGTCAACTTGCAGGTGCTGTTGAAGCGCGTCGTAACAAGTAATTTAATTATTACAGCCAGTCACTAAGCGGCTGAAAATTCAAAGCCCTTATTAGCAAATCGCTAGTAAGGGCTTTTTTGTGGATCTTAGTTGGAAGCGGAAAGTGCCTTGTACTTTTAAATGAGAAAAGACAGTAACTCGTCGATTTTAAGCGAAAGCAAAGCTCTGTCTTGCTTGGTTTCTACATTAAGGCGTATCAATGGCTCTGTATTGGATGGTCTGAGATTGAAGCGCCATGTTCCCATATCCACACTGATACCATCCATATAATCGATGTCTACGGCATTATCGCGATAGTGTGCTAGCACAGAAGCGATGACTTGCTCTGGGTTGGATACTTTGCGATTAAGCTCTCCGGACGAGGGGAATCTATTCATACTTGCGCTGGTCAGTTGGTTAAGAGACTGTTGGGTTTTCGACATCAGTTCAATAACCAGTAGCCAAGGAATCATTCCTGAATCGCAATATCCAAAATCACGAAAATAATGATGTGCGCTCATTTCCCCCCCGTAGACAGCATTCGTTTCACGCATCTTCTCTTTGATCAGTGCGTGTCCCGCTTTAATCCCAATGGCTTTTCCACCATGTGTGTTGGCGACTTCAATCGTATTCCATGTCATGCGCATATCGTGCAATACAGTGGCGTTGGGCTCTTTTAACAAGAATGCTTCAGCAAGCAACCCGACAATGTAATAACCTTCAATGTAATTGCCTGTCTCGTCAAAGAAAAAGCAGCGATCGAAGTCTCCATCCCAAGCAATACCAAGATCGGCCGAGCTTTGTAAAACGGCGTCTCTGGTGGCGGTTTGGTTTTCTTTAATTAATGGGTTCGGAATGCCGTTAGGGAATGTTCCGTCAGGAGTATGGTGAACCTTGATGAAGGTGATCGGAATATCGAGCGTGGCAAAGCGAGCTTCTAAAGCATCAATGACACGCCCTGCGACACCGTTCCCTGCGTTCACCACAATCTTCATAGGTGAAAGATTAGACGGTGTTATATAGGAGAGTAGGTGGTCTACATAGGGAGCTAGAATATTCGCCGATGTCGAATACTTGTTTTTCTGTGAGTTATAGAGAGTCACATTGTCATAACACTTTGGAGCTAACGTTTCCATGTGAGCTAGTGCTTCAATGTTAGCTAGTGTTTCAATGTGAGCTAATGCCTCAAGGCGATGTTTAATCTCAGTCAGCCCACTCTGCTTGCTGATTGGGCTAGCGTTAGCACCGACTAATTTCATTCCGTTGTAATGGATTGGGTTATGGCTAGCTGTGATTTGGATTCCGCCAATCGCTTTTAGGTAACGAGTTGCAAAGTAGACTTCTTCAGTGCCAGTCATTCCAAGGTCAACGACGGTTATTCCAGACTCGATTAAGCCTTTGGTCATGGCTTCTTGTAATGAAAGGGACGTTTCACGGTTGTCTCGACCAATAACGACTTGAGCCGATGCATCTGAACCTTTGGCATTTCGTGATAGGAGATATTCACCAAACACCTTTCCAAGCAGATAGGCAAACGGTTCATTGATTTGGCGACCAATGATGCCGCGAATGTCGTTGTTCTTAAAGCAGCTAAGATCTAATGTTGGTTTCATTTGATTGTCGCCGCTTCTATTCCGATTTTTTGTTCTGAGGCGGAGAAGCTTGTTCGCTTCGAATATCCCGCCCATAGCTGTCTTGATATCGAATGATATCGTCTTCACTTAAGTGACTGCCAGTTTGAACTTCAATCATTTCAAGAGGTGTCTCGCCAGGGTTCTCTAAGCTGTGTATGTGACCTAAAGGGATGTAAGTGGATTGATCTTCTTCGACGAGGTAGGTTTTCTCATCGTTGGTCACTTTCGCGGTGCCAGCCACTACTACCCAATGTTCTGCTCTATGGTGATGCATTTGCAGTGAAAGCTTATGTCCTGCTTTTACGGTGATACGCTTTACCTTGTCGCGCTTGCCTAGATCGACCACATCGTATTTACCCCAAGGCCTAAAGATTTCTCGGTGGTGAATGTGTTCTGTGCGACCGGCTTGATTCAGTTGGCTGACAATCGATTTCACGCCCTGAACCTTGTCTTTATTCGCAACTAATATCGCGTCTTTGGTTTCGACAATGATCAGATTGTCGACACCTACAATTGCAACCAGCTTATTTTCCGCATGAATATAGTTGTGTTGAGAATCAACGGTTAATACATCACCTTCAATGACGTTATTGTGCTCATCTTTGGCGCTTACATCCCAGATAGCAGACCATGAACCGATGTCATTCCAACCGACATCCATTGGGAGCACTGCGGCGTGCGAGGTCTTTTCCATCACAGCGTAATCGATGGAATCGCTCGGGCTGCTTTTGAATGCTTCGGCGTCAATACGAATAAAGTCGAGGTCGATATTTTGCTTTGAAAGAGCTAACTGACAAGCCGCTAATATTTCTGGGTGGTGTTGAGAGAGTTCTTCAAGGTAGCGGGATGCCTTAAACATGAACATGCCACTGTTCCATAAGTACTGTTCTGAGCGGATGTACGCTTCTGCAGTTTCTCTATCGGGCTTTTCTACGAAGCATTCAATGGTGTAGGCGCGATGGATTGGTTGCTCTGTAGCGTTGGTTTCTATTTGCAGGCTAGAGGGAAGTGGCTGGCCTTGTTTGATATAGCCATAGCCAGTCTCTGGAGCATTCGGGGTTATACCGAATGTCACCAATTTCCCTTGTTTTGCGTAATCAACACCACGGCTAATTGTTTGTTGAAATTCAGAGGTTTTAGCGATGTGATGATCGGCCGCCAACACTAATAAGATAGGGTCAGATTCGTTCGATTTCTTATCCACTGATTTGCTTAGAGCCTGTAGGGCAGCAAGCGCAATAGCTGGGGCTGTATTTCTACCGATAGGTTCTAATAGGATTCCACTGTGTTGGACTTTAGCGGCGCGAACTTGCTCTGCAGCAATAAAGCGGTGTTCTTCATTACAGATGATGAGAGGGGCATCGCAGGTACTATCTGTTAAGTGCTTCTCAAGACCTTGCAGGCGTTGAAGTGTTTGCTGAAGCATCGATTGTTCGCCAGCAATATTGAGAAATTGCTTAGGGTAAAGCTCGCGAGACAAAGGCCAGAGGCGGCTTCCGGAGCCGCCAGCTAGGATCACAGGTAAAATCATAGAGTGGTAATTAGGTGTATTTGAATACTGGCGCCATGTTACCACGCTTCACTCTGTTTATTTATCGATAACCAGTTTACTTATCAATAACGAACTTACATATCAATAACCGACTTACTTATCGATAACTCATCGACTTAACGAGAAGCTATAAACGGTCATCAATATAGCCGTGCTTATTGATGACCTTCTGGGTTGGAAATGACCATACCTTGCGCTTCGCCAAAATCTTGAGGATCGATCTTGAGTGTTTGTGTTGGGAAGGCGATATCAGCATTGTGCTTATGAATAATCGCCAACACTTGCAGCAGGACATTTTGCTTAACTTCATGGTATCTCACCCAGTTAACCGTTTTGGTGAAGGTGTAGATAAAGAAATTAAGGGTTGATGGGCCAAACTTATCAAAGTTAACGATCAGCGTCTGCTTGGCATCAATATCTGGGTGCGTCTCGAGCATGGCTTTTACGTCATCCACAATTAGAGCCAGTTTGTTCGCATCTTGGTAACGCAGCCCAAAAGTCTCATTGATTCTGCGGTTCAACATTCTTGATGGGTTCTCCACCACAATGTTACTGAATACCGAATTTGGCACGTATAAAGGTCGCTTATCAAAAGTGCGAATGATGGTCATACGCCAACCAATACGCTCGACGGTACCTTCGATCTGGCGGTCTGGTGAACGTATCCAATCTCCGACTTTAAAAGGACGGTCGAAGTAAATCATCATGCCACCAAAGAAATTCGACAGTAGATCTTTGGCTGCCAAACCGACGATCAAGCCACCGACACCACCGAAGGTGAGTAAGCCGGAAAGACTAAGCCCAAACGCCTGCATGATGGTCAGGCCGCCCATCACCATAAAGAACAAGCGAGCGACTTTCGCGATAGCTTGCACTGTGGTTTCGTCTCTGGTTTTCTGTTCTAAGACGTACGCTTCAGTGTTGGTGATCATTCGCAAGGTAAACCAAACGAAGGTACAGATAATTAATATGTGCTTAAGTGTTTTTAACCAATTAATTTCATTACCAAACTGGTCTTGAAGGATTAACCCCACAGAGACAGTTGCAGGCCAACACCAGAGTAATGTACTGACAGGTGTTTTTAGTGCCTCTAGCAGTAGGTCATCCCAGTGGAATGGGGTTTTCTGAACCAGAATTTCTAAGCGATTATGGATAATTCGCCAAGCGACCCAAGCGAGAAAGCTCGCAATAGTGATGAATAGGACGCTGTTTGCCCAATCACTATGGCTCTGGTTAATGTAGGTTTGTACTTGGGTTATGAATTCATTCATTGTGTGTACTGCCGCAGAAATAGTGGGTTAGAAATTAGCAGAAATCACTTTTGTTCTCTACCTTTATAAATCAAGCGATTAGCTGACAATTGTATCTCTATATGGATATATAGTCGTTTTTTTGTATGAAGACAATTTCGTTGTTTGTTTTCGATGCTACGTAGCTTTGTAAGTGGAGTAATAAATGAGTGACAAACAATATGCAGTTATTGGCTTGGGACGTTTTGGTCTCTCTGTCTGTAAAGAGCTACAAAGTTCAGGCTCACAGGTACTCGCTGTCGATATTGATGAAGAGCGAGTGAAAGATGCGGCGGCTTTTGTTTCTCAAGCGATTGTTGCGAACTGTACAAGCGAAGAGACAGTTAAAGAGTTAAGGCTCGACGAGTACGACATGGTGATGGTGTCGATAGGCTCTGACGTTAACTCAAGCATTCTAACGACCTTGGTCGTTAAAGAGTCAGGCGCAAAAGCAGTCTGGGTTAAGGCGAATGATAAGTTCCACGGCAAGATCCTCTCTAAGATTGGTGCTGACCACATTATTATGCCCGAGCGAGACATGGGAATTCGTGTCGCGCGTAAAATGTTGGATAGGCGCGTTCTTGAATTTATTGACCTAGGCAGCGGCTTAGCGATGACAGAAATCGTTATTGGATCCAAGTTTTTGGGTAAGCAACTTCGTGATCTTAAGTTGTGCAAAGAGGTTGGTGTGGAGGTACTTGGCTTCAAGCGAGGCCCGAACTTAACGAAAGCACCAGAACTGGATGTGAGTTTAGAAATCGGGGATGTAGTGATCATTGCTGGACCGAAAGATACCTTAGCTAAAAAGCTGCGTAATTGGTAACTGGCAATCGGTAATAAGGTAACAGTATGAATTCGTTAAAGCGAAAAGGTACTTTCTACACCCTTAAGAGTGATAACAAGCCACGCAAAGGCTCTGAACCTAAGATTATTCTGACCAGTTTCTTAGGTGTTCTTATCCCTTCAGCAATCTTGCTGACGATGCCGGTGTTCTCTGTGACAGGTTTAAGCTTTACGGATGCACTGTTTACTGCCACGTCGGCGATCAGTGTGACAGGTTTAGGTGTTGTCGATACTGGCCAGCACTTCACCTTGGCAGGCAAAATCTTATTGATGTTCTTGATGCAAGTGGGTGGGTTAGGGCAGATGACTTTATCTGCGGTACTGCTCTACATGTTTGGTGTTCGGCTAAGTCTAAAACAGCAAGCACTGGCGAAGGAGGCTCTCGGGCAAGATCGTAAGATCAACCTCAGGAAGTTGGTTAAGAAAATCATCATTTTTGCATTGGTGGCGGAATTTATCGGTTTCTTATTGCTCTGCTTCCGCTGGGTGCCTGAAATGGGATGGTCGACTGGTAGTTTTTACGCACTTTTCCATGCGATATCCGCCTTTAATAACGCAGGCTTTGCGCTATTTTCAGACAGTATGATGAGCTTTGTTGATGATCCATTAGTGATCTTTACCTTAGCGGGTTTGTTCATTTTCGGCGGACTCGGTTTTACAGTCGTCGGCGATCTATCGAGTAACTGGCGTAAAGGATTTCGACATCTACATTTACATACCAAGATTATGTTAACAGCGACACCAGCGCTATTGTTGGTTGGTACGTTATTGTTTTGGTTGTTGGAGAAGAATAACTCAGCGACGATGGAGGGTTTGTCGACACAGGGGCAATGGTTGGCGGCCTTTTTCCAATCTGCGAGTGCTCGTACTGCTGGTTTTAACAGTGTGGATTTGTCTCAATATACGCAACCTGCATTGTTAGTGATGATAGTACTGATGTTGATTGGTGCTGGTTCCACTTCCACTGGTGGTGGTATTAAGGTCTCGACTTTCGCGGTTGCGTTTGTTGCAACTTGGACATTCTTGCGTCAGAAAAAGCATGTCGTGATGTTTAAGCGCACCGTGACTTGGCAAGCGGTAACAAAGTCATTGGCCATTATTGTGGTCAGTGGCGCGCTATTAACCACCGCAATGTTTTTGTTAATGCTTACTGAAAAGGCGGCGTTTGATCGAGTCATGTTTGAGGTGATCTCAGCCTTTGCAACGGTTGGCTTAACAGCTGGTTTAACTGCAAACCTGACTGAGCCCGGTAAATACATCATGATTGTGGTGATGGTAATCGGACGTATTGGTCCTCTCACTTTGGCGTACATGTTAGCTCGTCCGGAACCTTCTTTGTTGAAGTACCCAGAAGATACGGTGTTGACGGGCTAATAATGTTAACGGATTAAAAATGCTAACAGGCTAGGATTTATAGTTCTTGTTAGTGTGTTAGAAAAACAAAGCCAGCGATATGCTGGCTTTGTTGGCATAGGTGTAGCACTAGTTTCTTAGCACTTAGCCTTCGAACATTTCCATATATTCTTCGTAGCCTTCCTCAGCCAATTTATCTGCTGGGATAAAGCGCATAGCGGCTGAATTCATGCAGTAGCGTAAACCTGTTGGCTTTGGACCATCTTTAAATACATGCCCTAGGTGAGAGTCACCAAATTTACTGCGAACCTCTGTTCTTGGGTAAAGTAGCTTGTAGTCAGTAGTTGTTACCACATAAGCTTCGCTGATTGGTTGTGTAAAGCTCGGCCAACCTGTACCTGACTTGTATTTGTCTTTTGAAGAGAACAAAGGTTCACCCGTTACGATATCAACGTAAATACCTTCTTGCTTGTTATCCCAGTATTTGTTGTCAAATGGGCGCTCTGTTGCGTCGTCTTGTGTGACATCGTATTGCAGTGAAGTTAGAGATGCTTTGATCTCTGCATCAGACGGTTTGGTGTATGTTTTAGCATTAGCTGTCGTATTTTTGCCATCGATGATTTGGCGGAGTGTTTGTGGGTTTTCTTTTCTATCATCACCGAAAATTTTATCTAGGTACTGATCACGACCAGAAGCGTAGCGGTAGTAGTTATAACGAACTTTGCTCTTTTTGTAATAATCTTGGTGATAGTCTTCCGCTGGCCAAAATTTTTCAAATTCAATCAGTTCTGTTTTTAGTGGCTCCCCAAAGATCTGAGCTTTGTCGATTTCCATCATGAAGCTCTGAGCGACGTCTTTTTGCTCTTGGTTATGATAGAAAATAGCAGGTCGATATTGAGGGCCTCTATCTACGAATGAGCCTTTGTCATCGGTTGGATCGATGTGTCTGAAGAATTGATCAAGCACTTGCTCGTAGCTAACCACTTCAGGGTTATAAGTCACATTGATCACTTCGATGTGTCCAGACTTGCCTGATGAGACTTGTTTGTAGGTTGGGTTTTCTAATTCACCACCGGAATAACCAGAGATAACGTCGGTGACACCGGTCAGTTTTTCTAGGTCGGATTCTGTACACCAAAAACAACCACCAGCCAGTGTCGCGATTTCACTTTTACCTGAATCCATCGCTTTATCCATTGTATTGGCAGTGCCAGTTTGGCTTACAAATAGCGAAGTCAGTGGTAGTGCAACCACGAGTGATACCAATATTTTAGATAATTTATTCATAGATACCTCATCTTGACGTTTTCTCATTCGATTTTGAATGTACGAATAGAGACAGGGTTTAGATGGAAAAAATTACACTATTCATGAAAAAAATATCTCAAACAGAAAATCTTGCTCATAAATGCTGCCAGTAGTAGGGTGTCCATTATTGATATAATAGATAATGATGGCGGTTTCCGTACATCTAAGGAACAACATGCAAGCAGAAGTTAAATGGGTCGAAGGCTTTAAATTCCTAGGTCAATCTCAATCAGGTCACTCTGTCGTTATGGATGGCAGTGGCGGTGCTACCGCACCAAGCCCTATGGAAATGGTGTTAATGGCTGCTGGCGGTTGTAGCTCTGTTGATGTGGTTGATGGCTTGAAATCTGCAGGCCAGAACATCACGGGTTGCAATGCAAAGCTTGAAACGACACGTCGTGAAACGGCACCAAAGATCTTTACTGTGATTAATATTCACTTTGAAGTGTCTGGTGATAATCTTGACCCTGAGCTTGTCGCTAAGGTATGCGCAGATTCATTAGAAAAGTACTGTTCAGTATGTCTAATGCTAGGTGCTGGAGTAGAGATGACCCACAGCTGGGAAATAGTCTAGTCTCTGATTGTACAGCTTGGCGGTAGACTGATTTTTACGGCTTACGGCTTACGGCTTACGGCTTACAGCGTATGGGTAGAGCCAGATTAAGAAAAGGGCGGAGCACTTGAAAGTGCTCCGCCCTTATTATTTTAATTAAGGTAGAGTGCTATTATTGAGCAGTTTCTACGATAACTTCTTCCATTTGCGCTTTTTCTTGGTATTCGAAGCTTGGGATCGTTGCTTCAACGCGGCGGTTTTGAGCACGACCTTCAGCTGTAGCGTTTGATGCTACTGGGTTCTCTTCACCTTCACCAGATGCTGAAATACGGTCTGCAGAGATACCTTGCTCTTCGATGTATGCGGCTACAGCAGCTGCACGCTTCTTAGAGATCATCATGTTGTACTCTGCCGCACCTGTTGAGTCAGTGTGACCAACAACGTTAACTGATGATTGAGGGTGAGCTTGCAGCACTTCAACTAATGGCATTAATGCAGTTTTGCCGTCTGAAGATAATTCAGTGCTATTTGTCTCAAACATACCTTGAGAGAAGCTTTCAGTTTTCGCTTTAGTAACTACAACTTCTTCTTCAACAACAACGACTTCTGGTTCGGCGATTGGCTCAGCAGGAGCTTGTGTTACAACGGCTGCTGAAGCGGCAGCTGCTGAAGCCGTTGTGTTACCTGTACCGAAATTGTAGCTAAGGCCAACGGTAACAAAGTTAGAGTTTAAGTCTTGAACATAGTTGTCATCGAAATCATCGAAGTATTGGTACTCAACACGAACAGCCCAATCTGAAGAAAACTGCTTCTCTAAACCGATACCTGCTGAAAGAACAACGTCTGTTTCACCGCCATGTGAAATGTAAGCAGGACCTGCTTTGAAGAATACGTCGAACTCTTGTTGTACTGGTAGACGGTACATTGGTGTTAGTGATATAGCGATGATAGGGTCGCTAAAGTCACTTGTAACGCCATTTTTGGTAAAGCTTGTATTGTAGTCACCTAAGAAGTCAGAACTTAACTCAATACCTAGTCTGTCAGTAAAGTTGTAACCCGAGTATATCCCAGCGCCAATCGCATCATCATCACATTTAACCCCATCGACACAGGCGCTATCTAGCCAGCCCATGCCAACTTTTGCGCCAACATAAGTGGTGGCAGCAATAGAAGGAGCTGCCGCTAAGCCCGAAGCAGCGACAACAGCACACATGATTTTAGAAAGTTTTTTCATAATCTTATCCTTGGATTAATTTTATTGTTATCTGAAGTTGGCCTATAAAGCGATAACTTACTGGCTAAGACACTGCGACCGTAAGCAAATCAAGGCGTTGATTCAGGTAGAGCTTTTAAGACACTACTAATATATTGTTAGTCTGATTGCGTATGAGAGTCAATCGGATTGTTAGGGTTTATAGTTGTTAAGGCGCTATTTATAACTTTTTTGTTGAAAAATTGTTGTCTCAAATCTTGGAAACGAAGAAACCTCGTATCATTTTTAGGTGATATGAGGTTTCATTTTCATGTGTACTGAATGTTTGGCTACATAGCCTGAGTTGTAGGGGGGAGCGGAGGTTAAGCTGTTAAGGGCGCTCACCTGCTAACAAACGTTTTTCAATGTTCGCAATAACACCTGGTAGATCTGCAATGGTATCGATTAGGTAGTGTGGGTTTGATTTGTTTAGTTTCACGCTCGCTTTTTCACGTGCAGCTGCAAGTGTTGTCTCGTCTGCATCTAAATATTCTTGATACGTTAAGCCTGCTTCGTTCCCCGATAATACAAGTCCAACTGTCCACATGCCTGCGTTGTGGCCTTCATCGATCCCTGGTGCTGCGTCATCCACTTTTACACAAGCAGCAACGCTGGTTACGCCAAGGTCGATTACGTTTTTAAGCGCCATGAATGGAGCGGGGCGACCGCCTTGAGGTAAGTCATCAGTCGCTACTATGTTGTCAGGAAGGTAACCGTAATCTGCTGCGGCTGGAATTAGCACATCCATCACCTCTCGTGGGTAACCTGAACAAGAGCCTATCTTCACGTTCTTCTCTTTTAAGTTATTCACCACTTCAATCGCGTTTAAAATTGGCGCTGCGTGGTCGGTTACTTTCGCTTTTTGAAGAGGCATGAATGCCGCGTAGATCGCATCAACGTCTTCACTTGTCATTGAGCGTCCGAACTGAGCATTCCAACGAGCGTCAACAGCTGGAATTCGACCAACCGCTTGGATGTGCTCCCATTTGCCGATACCCATAGGTTCACGCGCTTCTGCTAGGTCGATATCAAAGTCGAAACCTTGCTTGAACGCTTCTACAAAAATACTGGTTGGAGCAAACGAGCCGAAATCAACGATAGTGCCAGCCCAGTCGAAGATAACCGCTTGGATAGGTGATGTCGTGTTCATAATAGTGTCCTATTTCTGTGTCACTCCCAGTTCAAGTTATTGGAAGGACGAATGATTGTTTTAGGTTATTGGTTTAAATGTTGATTTAGAGAATGAACTAAAGGTATTCAAAATCTTTGCAGACTTTGGCTATCGCTTTTTCGAAGACAGACAGAGCGACTTCTAGTTCGCTGCGGCTGATGATCAATGGTGGGCTTAATTGAATCACGTTACCTTGTGACACCTTAAAGCTCAGGCCATCGTTCAGGCATTGATAAAGCACCGCTTCCGCTTCATCGAAAGCTCGGGTTTTGGTTATATGATCGGTGACCAACTCAACGCCCCAAAGCAGCCCGATGCCGCGAACGTCGCCAATGACTGGGTATTTCTCTTTCATTTTAAGCAGTTGTTCACGAACGAATACGCTGTCTGCTTGCACTTTTTCAAGTAGGTTTTCTTGCTCAATCACTTCCATGGTTGCGAGTGCTGCCGCACAGCCAATAGGGCTTTTCTCATGGGTATAGTGTCCAAGTGATACTTGCGCTGCCGTGTTGTATTCGTCTTTGGTAACCATGGCCGCAATTGGAACTAAGCCGCCGCCAAAACCTTTACCGATACAAAGGATGTCAGGCTCGATATCAAACGCTTGGTGTGTGAACCATTCACCGCTACGACCCATGCCATTTGGGATGTCGTCGATGATCAACATGACGTTGTGCTTATCGCAGATCTCACGGATGCGCTTCCAATAAGCTTTGCTTGGTACTTGAACGTCTGTGTTACGCACTGCTTCCGCAATGAAGGCACCAATGCCACCTTCTTTTTCAATCACGTACTCAAGGTAATCAGCGTAGTGCACATCACATGCGGTCTCGTTCGCATCGCCTGAGCTACACTCACTTAACGGAAAACTATCGCGAAGCGAAAAAGAGTCATTAAACGGAAAAGCACCACGATAGGAAACCGCTGGTGGAATACGTTCTACGCCAGCCATTAATGGCCCCATGCCTTCGCGGAAACAAGCTTCGCCACCCACTGAAATTGCATCGAGTGACGCACCATGGAAGGAATCCCATAATGACACTACTTTGAAATTGTTGGTGACATGTCGAGCAAGTTTGAGTGCCATGCCGATCACCGATGTACCACCCGGAGCAAACAACACGCGATTCAAATCACCACCGCAGATCTGGGTGAGTTTTTCCGCGCACTGAACGGCAGTTTCATTGGTGAAGCGACGCGGTGAAAACGGCAATGACTTCATTTGCTGAGTCACTTTATTGATGATGTGTGGGTGGCCATAACCTAGTTGATGAACGTTGTTGCCGTGAAAGTCCATGTACTTCTTGCCCGTCGCATCTTGAATGTAGATGCCTTCAGCAGCTTCAAGTGTGTCTAGGCAAGGCGTTGACATGGCTTGATGAAGAAACACGTCAGAATCACGTTTTAACATCGCTTGAGTCGCATCATCGTTTAGCGATTCGTTCCATTTTTCGCGTGCTGGCGTGGTGTTCACATCGCCTTCGCTTCGAAAGTGTGTGGCCTTTAGAATCGGCTCTTGATTGGTCGTCGTCATTATTTGATGTCCCAGTACATAGCGTTTTTTACTGAGCTAATGAGAGCTTCAATGTCTGACGGGTAAACTTCACCGATGTTACCGATTCGAAAGCAGTCTGCGTTTGAAACCTTACCTGGGTAAATCACAAACCCTTGTTCTTTCAAACGGTCATAGAATTCCTTGAATTGGTAATCACTATGAGTTGGAGAATAGAAAGAGGTGATGATAGGTGAGTGAAGATCATCATTGAGTAACGGTTCAAAACCGAGAGAGCGCATGCCGGCAACCAGTGTGGTTTGGTTGGTTTGGTAGCGATTATGACGAGCTTCGATACCGCCTTCTTGCTCCAATTCAAGTAGAGCTTGGTAGAAAGCGCGCACTGTATGAGTCGGAGAGGTGAAGCGCCATTTACCTTGGTTGCTTTCCATGCAGTGCCATTGGTCAAACAGGTCAAGGCTTAATGAGCGAGCTTGGCCTTTGCACTTTTCCAGTTCTGATTGCTTAGCAATAACAAAGCCGAACCCGGGTACGCCTTGAATGCATTTGTTTGCCGAGCTGATCATGTAGTCGATGCCTAAGTCAGCAATATCCATAGGAATGCCACCAAAACTCGACATAGCATCAAGAATGACGGTTTTGTTGTGCTGCTTTGCCAATTTGGCAATGTCTTCAATTGGATTCAGCATGCCAGTGGTGGTTTCACAGTGGACAATCGCCACGTGAGTAATGTCTGAATCCATGGCCAATGCCGTTTCCATTTCGTTCAAGTCAGGCTGTGATGTTTCACCTGGGGAAACGACATGGCATGGAATGTTTAAATATTCTGCGATTTGAGCAATACGAGCACCATACGCACCGTTATCAACCACAAGAAGCTTACCGCTGTTAGAGATAACACTACCAATTGTTGCTTCAACTGAAGCGGTGCCGCTGCCTTGCATTAGTACGCTTGTATATCCCGCCTGTTTAGTTGCCAAAGACACTAGCTTGCTGCGGATCACTTCAACAACGTCTTTGTTGTATTCATCATCCCAAGTACACCAGTCTTTTAGCATCGCTTGGCGAACGGTTTCAGAAGTAGATAGAGGACCCGGCGTCAGCAGTAAGTATTCGTTTCTCATGTTTAATTCTCGTGATTTGTTTTTTTGGACTATACCAATATTTGCGGTTACTTTAACAACCAATTTAAACGGTCGTAAATAGCCCAAACGTCATTTCACAAAAGCTTCATATTTAAAACTGGCCACTTGTCTTGAGATATCCTCCGATCTTTAAACTGCCATTTTTTGTTCATTTAATCGTCATAAAAGCCAGTTAGCTTAATACTCGAAATCTGGTACATACCAAGTTAAGAGTGTGTGCTAACAACCTAAATGAATTTATGGATATAGGTGCCTTTGATAAGGCTTCTAGCTTTAACAACTTTAACCTTGGCAATTCCTAACCTTGGCATTAGGCCTGACTGGAGAAAATGATGAAAAACCGTTTTATGAAAGGATCACTTGCAGCGTTGGTAACTCTACTCGCTGGTAATGCTTATGCAGCACAGGAAGTGACGGTTTACACCGCTTTTGAAACTGACATTTTAGCGAAATACAAAAACGCATTTGAAAGTGAAAACCCAGACATCAACATCAAATGGGTACGTGATTCTACCGGGATCATGACGGCAAAATTATTGGCTGAGAAAAACAACCCTCGTGCAGAAGTTGTCTGGGGCCTTGCGGGTTCTTCAATGGCTCTACTTAAAGAAGAGGGCATTCTCAAGCCTTACACACCTCAAGGTGTAGAAGCATTACGCGTTAACCTTAACGACCCACAGTCCACTCAAGCTTGGTATGGTAATGACGCATTCTTCAATGCCGTTTGCTTTAACGAAATAGTTGCTAAGCAACTTAACCTACCGGCACCTAAATCTTGGGATGACCTAACTAAGCCTATCTACAAGGGCCACATTGCGATGCCAAACCCAGCGTCTTCTGGTACGGGTTACATGCAGGTTTCAGCTTGGTTGCAAAACATGGGTGAAGACCAAGGTTGGAACTACATGCAGAAGCTAGATCAAAACATCGCTCATTACACGCACTCAGGCTCGAAGCCATGTGTTCAAGCGGGTATGGGTGAAGTGGCTATCGGAATTTCTATGGCGAGCCGTGGTGCGAAGCTGAAAACTCAAGGCGCGCCACTTTCTGTGATTACACCGGAAGGTATCGGTTGGGAATCTGAAGCGGTAGGTCTTGTTAAGCCTTCAGATGCGGCGCAACGTGTTATCGATTGGTCTATTTCTAAAGCGGCAAATGAGCTTTACATCGAAATGTACCCAGTTGTTGGTCACCAAGATGTAACAGGTAAAGCAGAAAACTTCCCGAACGTAGAAAAGAACATGGCAAAAATGGACTTCGCTCGCATGGGCAGCGAACGTGCAGACGTTCTGAAAACATGGTCTGAGAAGTTCGACGCTAAATCAGAGCCAAAATCTTAATCGACTGAGCTAGTTAGTTTATTGGCTACTTAGTTAATTATCTACTGAGCTTATTAGATTACAAAGTTTATTCGACACATGGTCTATTAGACACGTAGTCCATTAGATATGCAGCTCATTAGAAGTTAGGAATCAGTAAAGGAGGGCTTCGGTCTTCCTTTTTTAGTTTTACACCTTTAGGTTTAAGTAAGGTACAACAAATGGCAAAGCACTACTCATATTGGTTCAAGCAAGCGTTGGAACAGGAATTTGGTAGCATCAAGGCGGGGCTAGAATCCACTAAACTGCTTCAAAAAGACGTTAACTGTGATATCGCCATTGTCGGCGGCGGCTATACGGGTTTATGGACGGCGATTTTAATTAAACAACAAGAGCCTCAAAAGCACGTTGTGGTGATTGAAAAAGACTTATGTGGCAGCGGTGCTTCTGGCGCCAACGGCGGTTGCATGCTGACTTGGTCGACAAAGTATCCGACCTTGAAAAAGCTCTATGGAAAAGAGCAAGCCAAATGGCTAGTTAAGGAATCTGAAAAAGTCATTTACGAGATCGAAGCCTTCTGTAACGAACACAAGATTGACGCGCATCTATATCGCAGCGGTACTTACTACACGTCGACCAATGAAGCGCAAAAAGGCGGAATGGAGCCTGTTGTTAATGAGCTGGTTAAGCAGGGTATCAATAGCTGGAAGAAGTGTGATAAGTCTTTGGCTGATAAAGCGGGATCTGATCGCCATATTGAGGGTTACTACTCAGAAGCTGCGGGCAGTATTCAGCCTGCGTTATTGGCTAGAGGTTTACGCCGAGTCGCGCTCGAACTGGGTGTCGAAATTCACGAAAACACAGAGATGATGTCACTTGAATATTGTTCCCCCGCTCGAATTCAAACCAAAGGCGGTTCCGTATTTGCGGATAAAGTGATCTTAGCGCTCAACGCGTGGATGCTCGATCACTTCAAAGAGTTCAAACGCAGTATTGTGGTTGTCTCTTCCGATATGGTGGTGACTAAGCCAATTCCAGAAAAGCTCAAACAGTTTGGCCCCGAAAAAGGAGCCGCAGTGGTGGACTCACGTATCTTTGTTCACTACTACCGTGACACTGAAGATGGACGACTCATGTTGGGTAAAGGCGGCAATAAATTCTCGTTTGCCAATCAAGTTGAAAGTATGTTCAACCAAACGACTAATTACCTACCGATTCTCAATCAATCTTTCCAGAAGTTGTTCCCTAAACTGGAACAAAGTGAATTCGATTACAACTGGTCGGGCGGTTCAGACCGATCCGTCACCGGATTGCCATTTTTCGGTAATCTCAAAGGCCAAAACAACATCTATTATGGGCTCGGTTACTCAGGTAATGGTGTGGCTCAAACTCGCATGGGAGGTAAAATTTTGTCTTCAATGGTGTTAGGAGATGATAACGAATGGACACGTAGTGGTTTAACTAGCGGTCCACGAGGCTATTTCCCACCAGAGCCATTCCGTTGGGTCGGTGCCATGATGGTTAGAGATGCTGTTCGAAGAAAAGAGAACGCGGAAGATTCGGGTAACACGCCATTATGGCTAGATAAACAGTTATCCAAACTCGCAGGTGCGGCGGGCAAAGCCGACAAGGTTGAATCGTAAACTAATCTAGCGTTCAAGTTTGAGGTATACACGAAGGCTCTCAGTGACTTTTTGGTTGGTCATTGAGGGCTTTCTGAATTAACTTTCAAAGCTGAACGAGTAGCAATCTTTAATGCTTATTATTTCTGCAATATAACTGTCATTTAGCTTCTATAAATTTGTCACTCAATTGCAATGTTCAAAGTTTAAATTTGGTATATACCATTTAAAGAGTGCTGTAGTATGAGCAACCAAACTTATTTGAATATTGAAAACGTTGTAAAGCAATTTGGCCAATTTACAGCGTTAAAAGACATCTCCCTATCGATAGACAAAGGCGAGTTCGTCTGCTTCCTTGGCCCCTCTGGCTGTGGAAAAACCACCTTATTACGTGCGATTGCAGGACTGGATTTACCGACCTCAGGCTCAATTGAGCAGAATGGAGCGGATACGACCTTCTTGCCACCAGAAAAGCGTGACTTTGGCATCGTGTTCCAGTCTTATGCTTTGTTTCCAAATCTCACCGTTGAAGAAAACATCGCGATTGGGTTGAAGAACCAAGGGATGTCGACCAAAGAAGCTCTTGAGACGGTTGAATCTTGGTTAGAAACTATTGGTTTACGAACATCTGGCCAGAAATACCCGAATCAATTATCAGGTGGACAACAGCAACGTGTGGCGCTCGCTCGCGCATTGGCTCTTTCTCCAGGTTTGTTGTTACTGGATGAACCGCTGTCTGCTTTGGATGCGAAGGTAAGAACACACCTGCGTGACGAGATTTGCCAACTGCAACGCAAGCTGGGGATCACCACTATTATGGTGACGCATGATCAAGATGAAGCCTTAACCATGGCCGACCGAATTGTGGTGATGAACCATGGTGTCATTGAGCAAGTCGGTGCCCCACAAGAGATCTACCAAAAACCAGTCAGTCGTTTTGTCGCTGAGTTTGTTGGCAGCATGAACTTCATTCAAGCTTCTGTCGCTGCGCAAGGCAAGATGCGTATTGCTGAGTCAATGCTACCGTTACCTCGCTTAGATAATCTCACGCCAAATCTAGGTGAGGTTTTTGATATTGCCGTTCGTCCAGAGCAAATCCAATTTGTTGATCGTTTTAGTGAATCCTTACCCGTGAGAATCGTATCAAGCGAATTCTTGGGGGCGTTTTATCGTGTTGAGTGTCAATTGCAACATGACTCAACGGCGAAAGAGATCATTGTCGATGTATCAGTCAAAGAGTTCAACCGATTGAAACTGCGTCGCAGCGATATTCGCTACGTAGCATTTGATCAAGAAGGCCTAAGAGCTTACTCATCGAAAAGCCTGCAAGTGATGAAAGACGAGGCGGCGTAAATAATCATGGAATCGACTCAAATGATGCAATCTAAGCTGCTAATTCAACGACGAGTAACGCCTTTTCTTGCTCGGTTAAGTAAAGACAACGTAATCCTATTCGGGCTTCTCGCTTTTTTGTCTGTGGTCATGACGCTATTCATTCTGATGCCACTGTGGGCAATGTTGAAAAAGAGTGTTCAGAACGCAGACGGTGAATTTGTAGGACTACAGAATTTCGCAACGTATTTTGCTTCGCAGAGCCTCTGGCAGTCGGTAGGTAATACGTTTACGCTTGGGCTGTTAGTAACGGTTGTCGTGGGTGTATTAGCTTTTGGTTATGCCTATGCGTTGACTCGTTCATGTATGCCTTTCAAGGGGCTTTTTCAGGTGTTGGGTTCAGCGCCGATTCTAGCTCCTTCTTTGCTTCCTGCGATCAGTTTGATCTTCTTATTTGGTAACCAAGGTATCGCCAAAGAAGTATTAGGGGGAAATTCGGTATACGGTTTGATTGGTATATCACTCGGCTTAATATTCTGGACGTTTCCACACGCCCTAATGATTTTAACTACTTCATTGAGAACCTCTGATGCTCGTCTGTATGAGGCGGCGCGTGCACTCAATACTTCATCATTAAAAACCTTTTTCATGGTGACCTTACCTGCAGCCAAATATGGTTTGATAAGCACTCTGATCGTGGTATTTACGCTGGTGGTTTGTGACTTTGGTGTGCCAAAGGTGATTGGTGGCAGTTATAACGTTCTATCGACTGACATCTTTAAACAAGTGGTTGGGCAACAGAATTTCTCTATGGGTGCAGTAACCAGTATTTTGTTGCTATTGCCTGCACTGCTTGCGTTTACAGTGGATCGCTGGGTTCAAAAGAAACAGAAGAGCTTGTTTGATACTCGATCCGTCGCGTATCAACCTGAACCATACACTCTACGTGATGGCTTCTGTTTGCTCTATTGCACCATCATCTCTGCTGCTGTGGTTATCGTGCTGGGTATGGCGATATACGGTTCTATGGTCACTTTCTGGCCTTGGAACAAAGCGCTAACGTTAAATAACTATAACTTCGCAGAAATGAGTACCTACGGTTGGACGCCGTTCTTTAACTCGTTAACGCTTGGCGCTTGGACTGCTATTATCGGTATGGTTCTGATTTTCTTGGGTGCATATTGCATTGAGAAAGGCAGAGCATTTGGTCCTGTTCGTCAAGCAATGCAGATGCTCAGTGTGGTCCCGATGGCGGTTCCGGGTATGGTGTTGGGTTTGGGGTACATCTTCTACTTTAATGACTTGAGCAACCCACTTAACTTTTTGTATGGCACGATGGCGTTCTTGGTGATCAACACCGTGGTTCACTACTACACGGTAGGGCATATGACGGCATTAACCGCATTAAAACAGTTGCCTGAAGAGATAGAAGCGACGGCGGCTTCGGTTAACCTACCGCAATACAAGCTGTTCTTTAAGGTGACGGTGCCGGTTTGTTTGCCTGCGATTTTAGATATTGCGACATACCTGTTTATTAATGCACTTACCACGACATCTGCGGTAGTATTCTTGTATTCTACCGATACGATACCTGCGTCAGTTTCAGTACTGAATATGGACGATGCGGGACAAACCGGTGCAGCAGCAGCCATGGCGGTGATGATCATGATATCGGCAGCGAGCGCGAAGTTGATTCATATGCTAATCAACAAGCTATTCGAGAAACGCACCCAAGCTTGGCGTAAACGCTAGCGAACCATTTTATATTGCAGTTGGCCAAGGAGTGGCTGACGACAAGAACAAGACTGAAGGAAATGAAGTGCAGTACGTAAAAATCAAAGATGTCATCGTAGAGCAGATAGAGTCGGGGATGTTAACGCCACGACAGAAGCTGCCTGCAGAACGTAAGTTGGCTGAGTCGTTTGATACGACACGAGTTACGTTACGTGAAGCGCTGTCTTCACTTGAAGCGGAAGGGCGTATTTACCGAGAAGACCGCCGTGGTTGGTTTATATCGCCAGCTCCACTGCGTTACGACCCAACACAAACACTGAACTTCACTAATATGGCTTTGTCGCAGAATCGTAAGCCGAAAACAGAACTAGTGGCAGCGAAAGGCATGTTAGCAACCAAGGAAGCAACTAAGCTTCTTAATCTTCAACCATTTTCGGATGTTTATCGAGTCGACAGAGTGCGTTACCTTGAGGACAGACCGGTTGTGTATGTGACCAATTACATTCGACCAGAGTTGTTCCCTAATTTGCTGGACTACGACTTGTCTAAGTCATTGACTGACATCTACCGAGAGCACTTTGGTGTGGTATATCAGAAGATCCGTTACCGAGTGAGCACAACATCTTTGCTTGGCGAAACCGCGCAAGCTCTGCGTGCAACTTCAGGTTCTCCGGCTATGGTGGTTGAGCGTGTTAACTATAATCAAGATGGTGATTTGATTGACTGCGATATTGAATATTGGCGTCATGATGCGATCAGCATTGAGTCGATTGCACAGCTAGAACGATAGTCATACGTAGAATGCTGGCATATCTGCAATTATGCACGATCGCCTAATTGGAACGCTTAAAGGTCTCTTACTCGGAGGCCTTTTTTATCATCCGTTGTCAGCCGTTGCGCTTATTCATCAATAATTTAGGAATGAAATGGAATTCTCTGCCATTGTCATCGTGATAATTTCGGCTTTGCTTCATGCGGGTTGGAACGTTTTAGGTAAATCTAATCAAGGTTCGGGCTCGTCTTTCTTTCTGGCTTCTGGTTTTGCCGCCGCAGCGATTTTGACTCCCTATTTGATTTGGTATGTTCACAACGTCGGCTTTGAAAACATCACAATTCCATTCTGGCAATTGCTCTTCTTGAGTGGTATCTGCCAAATCGTCTATTTGATTGGGCTAGGGACTGCCTATAAACAAGCAGATATCGGCGTGATCTACCCAATAGCAAGAGCACTACCTGTGTTGATGGTTGGTTTGGGTACTGTGTTGATAGGTTATGAATTGTCGACAAATCAATGGATTGGGTTCACTTTAATAACATTAGGCTGCTTGTTTGTACCACTTAAGCAGTTTTCAGAGCTTAGGTTAAAAGCGTATCTGAACCTTGGCGTGCTGTGGGCGTTAATCGCCGCTATTGGTACCACGGGCTATTCCATCATTGATAAAGAAGCGTTACTACTATTAGAACCGTTAAGCACATCTATTATCACAAACAAGCACACCGCGATTTTCTACCTAGGCATTCAGTTTTGGGCGATTGTGATTCCGCTGAGTGTTTGGTTATTCGTAACCAACCAAAGAATCGAGTTTACTAATGCTTGGATACTGCGAAAGAAAGCCACGCTTGCAGGCATTATGATGGCTTCGACTTATGGTTTGGTGTTATTTGCGATGACTATGACAGAGAACGTCAGCTTGGTTGTCGCTCTTAGGCAAGTAAGTATCATCTTCGGCGTAGTGATGGGGATCTACTTTTTAAAGGAAAAGTGGCACGTTACACGTGGTGTAGGCGTCGTTTTTATCATTGCAGGTTTAATTATCTCACTGACTTAAAAAGAAATTAAACTTTACCTCCAACCTATAATGTGACTTTTCAGTCGCATTTTTCTTATTGATAGCAAACGTTTTACTAATGTTAAAGATGTGATCCTTCTCATAGACAAGGCTGTAAAGTTACCGGTAACATCCAACTCAACGTTACCGGTAACATATAATTACAAACCGGACTCTGTGAAACTCATAAGGATACCCAAATGAAAGCTCTGACTAAAACGCTGATTGCTGCCTCCCTCACTGGTCTATTTGCTACTTCAGCAATGGCTGCAGACTTTAAACTTAAAATTCAATCTTCAGATCCTTCTGGTGACTTGAACTTCAAAGTTCAGCAGAAGTGGGCTGAGCGCGTAGAGACGATGTCTAACGGACGTATTGATATCGATCTTCTGCCTGTAGGCGCTGTGGTTAAGCACACAGAAACGCTAGGCGCGATCAAAATGGGCATCCTAGATGGTCATATCACAGCAACAGGTTACTTCTCTGGTAAAGATCCAGCATTTGGTCTTATCGGTAACATGGTTGGCGCATGGTCAGACACAACACAACTGCTTCAGTACATGAACTACGGTGGTGGTAATGAACTAATGACCGAACTGTACAAGCCTTACGGTGTTCAATTTGTTGGTGCTTCTACGACGGGTGTTGAATCTTTCATTTCTAAAAAGCCAATCGATGGTGTTGCGGATCTTAAAGGCCTGAAATTACGTGCGCCTGAAGGCCTAGTTCAACAAGTATTTGCAGCCGCGGGTGCAACTCCAGTAAACCTGCCGGGTTCTGAAGTATTTACTGGCCTAAGCAAAGGCGTAATTGATGCCGCGGACTACACGGTATTCTCTACCAACCAAAAAGCGGGCATGAACGATATCGCTACTCACCCAGTTCAACCGGGTTTCCACTCATTGCCGCTTATCGATATCTCTATTTCTCAGAAGAAATGGGACAAGATGCCAGCTGATCTACAAACAATGCTGCAAACATCAGTGCGTGATTTCTCTTACGACATGACGACTCAGCTGAAAATGGCTGACCAAGCTGCGCTTAAAGAAGCTCAAGCGAACCCTGAAATTACTATCCACGACTGGTCTCAAGAAGAGCGTAAGAAGTTCCGTGAAATCGCGAAAGGCCAATGGAAAGTATTTGCAGAGCGTTCTGATAACGCAGGAAAAGTTTACACTTCAGTAACAGTGTTCCTAGAAGAAAACGGCTTACTGTAATTTAAACTTAGCTAACTGACGGGGGAGGGCATTGCTCTCCCGTATTCTCCCAGGAAATTTGGCTCATGACCGATAAAATCCCCCACGCCCCAGCTGAAAACGACGAGCAACCAAGAAATGCGCTTGATCGTTTTGTTATAAAGTTCAGTAATCTCGTTAGCTGGTTGTTTATTTTTACTGTATTGATTTCATTTTATGAAGTTGTGATGCGTTACGCATTCGATGCCCCGACCACATGGGTACATGAAACAGCTTCTTTCATCGGTGGTTCTTTATTCATTATTGGTGGTATCTACGCGTTTGCTGCGAATAAGCATGTACGTGTTGTTCTTATCTACGATTCAGTGTCTAACCAAGCACGCAAACATCTTAATCTTGTTCACCACATTGTTGGTTTGGCCTTTGCTGGCATGCTCGCTTACGCGGCTTATTTCACTGCGGAAGAAGCGTGGTTTGCACCTTGGGGTGAATTCCGCCTTGAAACATCAGGCTCAGTGTTAAACGCGCCTTATCCAGCGTTGCTGAAAGGCCTGATCTTTGTCGTTTTGTGTGTTCTTGTTGTCCAGTTTGTATTGCACCTAATCCAAGAGTTGATGGGTCTAAGGAAGAATGACGATGTTTGATTTATCTTCTATTGGTATCGCATGGGGCAGTTTGCTCATGCTGGTTATGATGATTGGCTTGCTACTGACCGGTATGCAGCTAGCGTTCGTAACAGGTTTTGTCGCGATTTTCTTCACTCTGTGTTGGTTTGGTCCTGATGCCCTGCCTTTGATCGCAAGCCGTACCTACAGCTTTGCTTCTGGTTATGTTTTCCTTGCCGTTCCCATGTTCGTATTGATGGCGGCTTTATTAGACCGTTCGGGTATCGCGCGTGACCTGTTTGATGCAATGAAATCTGTTGGCCGTAAGGTTCGTGGTGGTGTTGCAGTTCAAACGCTATTAGTTGCGGTTCTATTGGCTTCGATGTCAGGCGTTATCGGTGGTGAAACGGTACTACTGGGTATTCTTGCTCTGCCACAAATGCTTCGTTTAGGTTATGACCGTAAGCTTGCTATCGGTACAACTTGTGCGGGTGGCGCACTTGGCACCATGCTTCCACCAAGTATTGTACTTATCATTTACGGCATGACAGCCAGCGTATCGATTGGCGACCTGTTCAAAGCGTCTTTTTTGCCTGCGTTTATCCTTGCGGGCTGTTACATCGGCTACGTATTGATTCGCTGTAAACTGAACCCTTCTCTTGCGCCAATTCCAAGTGATGATGAGACAGAAGAAGACATTGCAAATCAGCCTAGTTACTTCAAGGCTCTGTTCTTCCCACTGCTCTCTGTCGCAACAGTGTTGGGCAGTATCTACACAGGTATCGCATCAGTAACAGAAGCTTCTGCTTTGGGGGTGGTCGGCATCATGATCAGTGCGCTGATCCGTGGTGAACTGAACTTCAGTATGTTGAAAGAGAGTGCCATCGCAACCATGCGTACCTGCGGCATGATCATGTGGATCGGTATCGGTGCAAGTGCATTGGTTGGTATCTACAACCTAATGGGCGGTATTGATTTTGTTGAAGAAACCATCCTTGCTCTCAGTGGCGGTAATGCAACAGTCACGCTGTTAATCATGATGGCTATCTTACTGGTTCTAGGCATGTTCCTTGACTGGGTCGGTGTAGCACTTCTAACAATGCCAATCTTCGTACCAATCATCACTGGCCTTGGTTTTGACCCAGTATGGTTCGGCGTTGTGTTCTGCCTAAACATGCAGGTGTCGTTCTTGTCACCACCATTTGGTCCTGCGGCATTCTACTTGAAATCAGTAGCACCAAAAGATATCAGCTTAGGTGAGATTTTCTCTTCGTTACTGCCGTTCATTGCACTTCAAGTATTGGTTCTGGCACTGGTTATTATCTTCCCTCAGCTAGCGCTTTGGTGGCAATAACAACGAAGGTTCCTGAACAAATTTAGCGTTCAGGAACCTATCAACAGCAACACAAGTTTAACTATTAGATTCGATTGTCAGCCCCTTGTTTTGGTTGGGGCTTAGGGAAGGCTTGCCTTATGAAAAGCAAAAAAATACTCGTGATGGGCGTATCTGGATGCGGAAAAAGCCTGATTGGTAGCCGTATCGCAGAAGCATTAACGCTTCAGTTTTTTGATGGTGATGACTTCCATCCGCAAAGCAATGTAGAAAAGATGCGTCAAGGTATTCCACTGACAGACGATGATCGTCAAGGATGGCTGGAAACACTGAATAAGCAATATATCGAACAACCAAGTGCTGTGATTGCATGCTCGGCATTGAAACCTCAATACCGCGACATTCTACGAAAGAATAATGAAGGCTTAGTTATTGTGTACCTTCAGGGTAGCTTTGACACCATTTGGAACCGCCATAAAGCGCGTGAGAACCATTACTTCAATGGTCAAGAGATGTTAAAAAGCCAATTCGCAACCTTGGTTGAACCTGAACTAGATGAAGCGTTATTTGTCGATATATCGCAAGATGTTGAGCAAGTCGTAGAAAGTGCACTCAAACAAATTAAGCAGATAGGCTAAATCATGACTCAGATAAAAAACGATATCGCAATGATTGGTTTAGGAGTGATGGGCAAAAGCCTTGCACTCAACCTACTTGATAATGGATTCAACGTAGCAGGTTTTGATTTGAACGCCGACAATATTGATCGCGCCAGTTCAGAAGCAAAGCTGCTTAATGAATCGTTTACTGGCAAAGGTCAGTTCACACAAGGGACTAGCCTTGAGCATGTGCTGCAAGGGTTAGCTAAGCCGCGTGTAATCGCTTTGTCGGTTCCTGCTGGAAAACCTGTCGATATCGTCGTGAATAGCTTGCTTGATGCTGGCTTAGAAAATGACGACATTGTTATCGATACAGGTAACAGCCTTTGGACAGATACCGAGGCGCGTGAAGTGGGCTACAAAGGCAAACTGCGCTTCTTTAGCACCGCCGTTTCTGGTGGTGAAGAAGGCGCTCGTGTTGGCCCAGCGCTCATGGCGAGTGGTGACCAATCGGCTTGGCAATATGTGAAACCGATGTGGGAAGCGATTGCTGCAAAAGTGGATGCTAATGGACTACCGGTTGCTCAGTTTGAAGCGGGTGAAGCGTGCGCGGCGTATGTTGGTCCTTCTGGTTCAGGGCACTATGTAAAAATGGTGCACAATGGTATTGAATATGCCGACATGCAGCTAATTTGTGAAGTTTACCAGTTCATGCGTGATGTGCTTGATATGTCAGCTCAAGAGATTGGACAAGTCTTTGAGGAATGGAACAACGGTGTACTTAATAGTTACCTGATGGAAATCAGTGCCGATATTCTTCAACAAGAAGATGTTGTAACGGGTAAGCCGTTCGTTGAGGTTGTGCTTGATAAAGCAGGGCAAAAAGGTACGGGTTTGTGGACGGCAGTTAACAGCCTTCAAGAAGGGTGTCCAACCCCAACTATTGCTCAAGCGGTTTATGCTCGTGCGATGAGCGGTCAAAAATTACAACGTATTCAAGGTAGTCAGCTTCTAAAAGGCAGTATTGCTGATGCCAGTCAGTTGGATAAAACAGAGGTTATTTCTGAGCTTCACGATGCCCTATATTGCGCCAAGTTGTCCGTTTACGCGCAAGGTTTTGGTTTACTGAAAACCGCGTCAGACAAAGAGGGATGGAATCTCGATTTCACTAAAATTGCTAAAATTTGGCGAGCGGGTTGTATTATTCGTGCCGCTTTCTTGCAAAGTATCACATCGGCTTACCAACAAAATACTGAGCTAGCGAACCTATTATTTGATGAGGCTTTCATCAAACAAGTGGAAGAGCGCGAGCTTGCTTGGCGCATCGCGGTAGCGAACTCAGCTCTGTATGGTGTGCCGATGCTGGGAATCAGCTCAGCTCTGAGTTACTTCGACTCATTACGTTGTGAGGTGTTGCCTGCAAATCTGCTGCAAGCGCAACGTGACTATTTTGGTTCTCATACTTATTCGCGAGTCGATAGAGATGAAGCTGAAAAGTTTCACGTGACTTGGAGTCAGTCTCCAAGAACTGAAGTAAAAGTGAACGCTTAAACAATCAATAACGCCCTCAAATAAGAGGGCGTTATTTTTATTCGTTTTAAACCAAAACAAACATGTCGAACAATGTTGAATAAATCTATTAACTACTGAAGCCACCATAACGTATGACCATCATCTCAACATGACTATCATAGGTTGCGCACCGTTGGTTGTGGGGATAATAGATTCCCTGATTACTTCATGGTTGTTATAGAAAAGTTTTCCCCAAATTGAAAAGATGTTTAATGATTTCGATTATTACAATAATGCTGGAATAGAAATGCGTTCAATTCCTTCGCGTTATGGTTATGACGGGACTGTTTTATCTCAAAAGGTCATTCCTTTTCCGAACTTGTTTACTGGCGCACATTACTTCCCCTCAATTTATGAATACTTACCCATAGAGCCTTTGAAAGCGGCAAGTGCTGTAGTTCAAGAGAATATCAAAATAATATATAGTAAATTTACAAATTGTAGTGAGGTTGTAATGAATGTAATGCTATTTAGTAACGGTAAGTTACCAGGTGACACATCACTTTTAGAGTATGGTAAAGAGTGGATTCGTCCAATGATGGAAAAGACTCAGCCTAAAAAAATGTTGTTTATTCCATTCGCAATGATTCGAGGGCAATACTCAGATCGCGCGCAGCAATTGCAGCAAGTGTTCGATGAATATGATTGCGAAGTGGTGAGTATTCATGAAGCCGAAGACCCTGTGCAAGCCTTGAAAGAGGTTGATGGTATCATCATTAGTGGCGGTAATACGTGGGTGCTTAACCGTATGCTTCACGACCTAGGTTTGGTAACACCGATGCGTGATGCTGTGATCAACAAAGGTAAGCTGTTTATTGGTTGGAGTGCGGGAACAAATGTCGCAACCCCAACGATCCGTACTACTAATGATATGCCAATTGTCAGTGCTGCTATCTTGCCTGCGCTTAATTTTGTGCCATTTCAGATTAACCCTCACTATATAGAAGCATCCATTTCTGGGCATATGGGCGAAACACGTGATGAACGTATTGAAGAGTTCTTGTGCATGAACCCAAGTGAAGTCGTTGTTGGTATCCCTGAAGGGACGATGCTGCAAGTGTGTGAAGGAAAATTAACGTACCACACCGCGACAGGCAAGCCAATGAAGCTCTTTAAGCATGGTCAACTTGCTGAAACGTTCACGGCGGACAGCGATCTTGCATTCTTGATGGACATCGGTTGCTAGGTAACGAATAGAGACAGGCTACTGCCTCTTAATAGGGGTTGGCTATGTACGCAATTGCAATGGGTTAAACCAAGCCCCAATCTTGATCATCCAAGGTTGGGGTTTTTAATACGTAATATACACATCAAGTGTAAGTTGAGAACTTATTGAACATCGTCTTCGAAAATAAGTATTGTTAGTTTTATTGGTGGCAAAGCGAAGTGTGTGTTTATGATCTGATATCAAGTTTTAGGTGTTTAGTTCTTCTAAAGTAGTCGAAATTCGTTACTATGTTACCAGTAACATTAATCGTAACCATGATGCTGTCAGTATGCTAAGTAAGAAAAAACGTCCCACATTACAAGATGTTGCCAACCTAGTTGGTGTCACCAAAATGACCGTCAGTCGCTGTCTAAGAGACTCTTCACAGGTATCAGAAGCACTGCGAGATAAGATCAGCGCTGCAGTCGACGAGTTAGGTTACATCCCTAATCGTGCGCCAGACATTCTTTCTAACGCAAAAAGCAATGCTATCGGTGTTCTTGTTCCCTCGTTAACTAACCAAGTTTTCGCCGAAGTTATCCGTGGCATTGAACAAGTCACCGCGCCTGCGGGCTACCAAACCATGATTGCCCACTATGGCTATAGCGCTGAACTGGAAGAGCAGAGCATCGCTTCGCTGCTTTCTTACAACGTTGATGCGATTATCCTTTCAGAAAATGTGCACACTGATAGAGCGCGTAAAATGCTGCAGACTGTTTCTATCCCTGTGATTGAAATTATGGATTCGGTGTCTCCCCGTATTGAACAAGCAGTGGGCTTTGATAACTTCGAAGCGGCTAGAGCGATGACCAAAACCATGCTCGATCGAGGGCGTACCAATATCGCTTATTTGGCTGCTCGAATGGATGAACGTACTCGCTTGAAAATGGCGGGCTATGAGCATGCGATGCAAGAAGCCGACAAAACGCCAGTAACGCTGCAAACCGAAGACGCTTCCTCGTTTACTTTAGGCGCAAAACTGATAGGTGAGTTACTTGATAAGCACCCTGAAGTGAATGGTATTTTCTGTACTAACGATGATTTGGCCATTGGTGCTTTTTACGAATGCGTACGACGTGGTATTCAAGTACCCGAGAAGATGGCGATTGCAGGTTTCCACGGACACGACATCACAGTGGCGATGACGCCTCGTTTAGCGACTGTAGTAACACCAAGGGAGCAGATTGGTAAAGTCGCTGCACAGCAAGTTGTAGCGCGTTTACAAGGCAATAAAGAATGGGTCGCGAAGCTGGATCTTGGCTACGAGATTGAAGTGGGAGAGAGTATTTAATCTTACACTTCGGCTTTGAGCTTCATCGGATTCAAACTAAAACGCCCTTAACGAGACGAACTTCGCTAAGGGCGTTTTTTATTTATCTGGCAAAAAGCTGTAGGTAGTAAAAGACTTAACCTGCTAAAGCTTGCGCATCCTGTTGTTTCAACACTTTGTGGCCATCTTCAGTGACGCCACGTTTCCAGTAGCTGCTGATGTAGATGTTCTCTTTCGCGACTTCTTTTTCGTTACGGAAGTATTGTCTTAGCTCGCGCATGCTTTCAAATTCACACGCTGTCCAAATCGAAACCTGACCGTCTAACCATTCTAAATTGCGAACCGTTTGTGAAAGTGTTTCTTCAGTTTCATCTTCAATTAACCAAGTGACTTTTATACCTTGAGGTGCTTCAAGCGTTTGTTTATCTGCTGCTGAATTGATCTGGATGACGGCATGGCCTACGGCGTGTTCTGGAAGCGTTTTTACTTTTGAAGAGAGTGCTGGTAGGGATGTCATGTCTGCAACTAAGAAGAACCAGTCTGACTCTAGGTTAAGTCCTTGAATTAAACCTGGGCCAGCCACTAAAACTGTGTCACCCACTTTCGCGTTCATTGCCCACCTTGCTGCAAAACCACACTGCAAATCTGTAGTGATGTGGCGAACGAAATCAACCTCAATCCACTTTTCGACAGGGTTGTACTGACGAATAGTGTAAGTGCGCATGGTTGGGCGTTCACCTTCGTTGAGTTGGCTTAAATCAGTGGTGCCGAGTGGAGAGAATAAAAGCTTGATGTAGCCGCCGGCACATTCGGTTGGATACTTACTTAATCCTTCACCGCTAAGCGTTATACGCTGCATGTTCGGTGTAATGGTTGAGGTTTGAGTAACAGTTAATGTGATAGGGCTAGGCTTGCTCATATAAGGCTCTCTTAGATTTTGATTCTGACATCATAATCCCGAACATGAAAACACTCAATAATAATAATTATCATTTAATGATGACTGACGACTTAATACTCGAATGGCAGCCATCATATTGATGTATCTAAATGAAACTCAGCGGAGCTACTTTAAACCTTGGTGGTTATTCCTCGTATGCACTAAATTTTAGAGGTGTTTGTTTCTAAAATACCATTCAATTTAGTACCGAAACGGTTAGGAAGCCCCCATCTCATTAGCGCTCCCAAAATAAGTAAGAGAGCAACAAGAGGGTCGATGACACCTCCGGACTTTCCGCCTCCACTTTTTGCCCCAATGACATTGATAACCGTTGTTGAAGATGCTTGCTCACCAGATTTGTCTTTAACTCTTAATGTGACCGTTTTTTTGCCGCCAGTTTTAAAACCATGAGAAGGTGTGGCTTCTTTGCTCACCGTTCCGTCGCCAAATGTCCATAAGTAGCTAACCGGAGTAAAACTATTTGAAGAGCACGATCGCTGAGTTAATTGGATCTTCTCCCCAACTTTTCCACTTTGTTGGCTGACTATATGTACGGAGGGTTTTCCTGTACTCAAATCAATTTTGTCGCATTGCCATTGTTCAAATTCAGCTTGAAATTGAGTTGCCCATTGTTCGACTATTTTTTTATAACCTTTCCAATCGCCACCTCTGGTTTTGATGAGCATTTTATTGACTTCATCTTTATGATTTTCAAACATAAATCGAACCGCTAGATATCCCCAGTAATAAATGCGGTCAACATCATAGTTGTCGTAACTAGATTCAAAAATAGCACTTAACGTGTAAGTAGAACCATCTTGTAGTGTCGCTAGGGCATCTGGATTCGTACCGGACTTGCTGATGTATTCTGCTAAACCTTCAGCCCACCACACCACTAGTTCTGTAGGGTTTGTGAACGAACCAAATAGATTATATCGACCATCAAGGTAATGAATATACTCATGTTCTAGGTTCCATACTTTGTGACTAGGTTTGGTATCTGGTGATTGATAAGCAATAAATTTAGCGAGGTTTCCCGCTTTACTAGGGTTTCCTTCTAAGTAAATTCCGCCACTGCTAGTATCAATCTTGAAGAGTAAGTTGGCGTACTTTTCATAGTCGCCAACGGACTGGAAAGTATTAACCTGTAGCCGCGTGTTGATATCGTTTTTTACAGGATGGTGATTAGTTTCAAGCTGAGAGTGGAATCTTATTTCATTGTTCTGTAGGTTTTTACAAGCGCTTAATACCTGATCTGTGGACATGGCTTGAGAAGCAATTGTAATGTTGTTTTGACAAGGGGATGAGCGTGTAAATACTTTTCCGTATAAGCCTTTTTGATAGTCACAAACACTGAAATCAGAACAGCGTTTATAGAAAGAAACAATCTCAGCAGCGCCAAGCCATACAGCTCCGCCAATCCCTGCTTGAGAGTAGCTTGAAAATAGTTTCTCTAAATAATCATTAACAATAGGCGTTATTGGTGCATTCGTTATAGAACTCAGTCGGGCGAGTTCGCGTGCTGCATTGGATAACAGTATTTCTTCTTGCGTTCCAATTAAGGAGGTTTGAAGTGAAAATGCGCCCAACGCATGTACGAGGCTCGTTTTTTGTCCAATAATATTTCTATAAGGTGCGTAGGAGAGGCCTCTATACAGTAAATAAAATGCACCATTTAGCGCATTTTTCATTTGTGCTGATTTGGCATAACTCCTGTCCCAGCGCTTAATCCATTGAGTCGCAATATCAATGTATTCGTGCTGAAGTTTAGCACTGTCCATCAACGTAATGACTTCGGTGAGTACGGCACCATGCTCATCGTTATTATTAAAAAATCGCCCACTATTAACAAAGCTGTCGATTGCTTTTTTTGATGCAGTTTGAACAGATTTAGAGTACGTGATCTGAGTGTTGTAAAACTCGAGGTAGTAACCGATTCGGATGTAAAAAAACAGAGTCGTTAGGTATGTATCCCCTTTACCTTGGTAGCTCTGTGATAGTAGTTCTGCTTGCTCCGCAGCGGCGAGCATATGATCTTCTGAGAAAATTTTCGCCTCTAGTGCTGTACCTATACCTTGAAGGCTATTGATGCAGTGGTAACCTTGTCGTTGAACTTCTTTTATAAACGCTTGGCTATCATGAGTGATGAGCTTTTCTATATCGCAAGAAGTAGGGGCGTTTCGAGATATTTGATGGGACGTAGTAAGCTTAATTGGGGCAAGTGAACTGGTAAACTCACTCTCTAATCCATGATGCAATGTGGCAAAAATGGGTGATGCGAAGCTGATGCTCACAATCATGATGAGCCAATGCTTGGTTTTCATTATTCTATCCTTTGACTGAATCTTCTCCCTTCAACATATAGGTAAGTGTACGGATATTAAATATACAGAATGTAATGGTATGTAATGCATTTCATTACCTCTCTATAGGCACCAACATTCGACAAGCTGAGGACGCTGTGTTTACTTGGTTCTCCTGAATATGTAAACACTTTCTGAGGGCGCTGAGTAAAAAAAGCCCTTTAGAAAACTAAAGGGCTTGAAGTGTTAGAGCTATTCAACGTGAGCAGAATTAGCTGTTCGCTTGCTCTAGTTCAATCGTCTCATCTGCGGCTTTCGCTGCGTCTAGCATCTTACGAATCATGAACGATGCTGCCATTGCGATACCCACCATTACAACCGCGAGGATAGTTAATAGTTGGAAGTAATCACCGTAAACCGTTTGAACGATCTCTTGTGTGATCTCTTGGCCTTTCTCAAGTGCAATAGACGTTGAGAATACGGCACCAACAATACCTGACATTGCGATTGCTACAGAGAATAAGCTTACTGAGAAGTTCTCGATGTGCTTAGGTGCAACAGACAGAATGAAGGCTACAACCATAGAACCAACAATAACTTCACCAAATGCTAGGAAGAAGTGGATTGCTAAGAACACTTCAGGGCGAATCAGAATATCTTCACCCACGGTCGTTACTGCCATCGTTAAGATACCGAAAGCGATCGCCGTCAGAATGAAAGAGAAACCTACTTTGGTTGCAGTAGAGAAGTGAATGTTTTTCTTTTCTAGCTTAGAGAAGATACCCGTAATAATAGGGCCTGCAACCATACACCAAAGTGGGTTCATTGCCATTGAAGCTTCCGGGGCTACAGGGATGAAACCGAGTAGATCGCCACGCATTGTGTTGATCGCTACCATTGTCATCGACGTCATCATTTGGCCGTAGTACACGAAGAAACATGTTGTCAGGAATGTGATGATTAAGATAGTACCCATTTTCAGCATGTCTGACTTCTTCGATTTCATCATCAAAGAGACAAAGTAGACGATCGCTGCACCACCAATTGCGTAAACGATGTTCTGGCCGATATCCATGTTAGAAAACATGAAGAATACCAAGCCAATCATCGCAGCAGAAAGACCAAGGAACGCAGCCCAGTTTTTAGTGCTTACTGGTTGTTGATCGATGTCAGCGCTTGCTTCAACAAGGCCTTTGCGAACAAAGAGCATCATCAGAAGTGCGGCACCAGCAAGAATACCTGAAAGAAGGAAGCCGCCGTGGAAACCGACAACTAGCACTAGCATTGGGAACAAGTATTGGCCTAAAAGCGCACCAATATTGTTTACTGAGTAGTTGATAGGGTAGCAGTTTTCGAAATCTTCTTGAGTTTTGAACGTGCGTTTGTAAAGACTTGGGTAAGAAGGGGACATCAAACCACGTGCATAACTTGCTAAAGCAATACCACATAATGCCATTGGTACGTTAGTCGCTGCGGCACCTAGTACCAGTAGACCGTAACCACTTGCGAATCCTAAAAAGGCAATGGTCAACGATCGGTACGCGCCTAAAAATTTGTCGGCGATGAAACCGCCTGCGATAGCGAATAGCGGTCCGATTGCAGAGAAAGCACCAACAACCATCATGGTGTCGGCTTCGTTGTAGTTCAGATCTTCAAGGAAGAAACGAGTCAAGATCACCATGACGCCATAGAACGAAAGTCCGAACATCATCTGGCAGAACATCATTGATTTGTTTAATCTATTCCACATTATTTTATTCTCACATTTGTGTTGATATGTAGTGTAATTACCCAATTATAATATCATTAATAGCAATACATAAAATGAAACATTTGCTGTGTTCGTTACTTTGCTCTCTATATCTTTTCTTATCGGGCGATTCATTTTTCTCATGCATCAAATATGCAATGTTAGATTTTGCTAGTGGATGGTTGTGTAAATATCGGTCAGATTTATTTGTTGCTAATCCGAGAGCAAAGAAAGGCAAGTTACAGGTGATTATCTTGTAAAGCATTCAAGTGAGTATCACTTTCAATTAGCTGCTGGATTTTAGTCAATAAAAAGCCAGCTTGGTGGCTGGCTTTGTTTGGGTATCGAAAACGACGTTTACGACAATGCCGTTTCTACCGCGGCTTTCTCGACTCGTGTTCTTAGCTGTTATTCACAAGGAGGAGCCATGTGGATCACGGCCAAGCCACCTAAGGACGTTTCACGGTACTTTTTGTTCATGTCTTTACCTGTTTGGTACATGGTTGCGATAACCTTGTCTAAAGAGATAAGACACTTGCTGGTGCGTTTCAGCGCCATACGTGATGCGTTGATGGCTTTCATTGCGCCCATTGCATTGCGCTCGATACATGGCACCTGAACAAGACCACCGATTGGATCACATGTCATGCCTAGTGAGTGTTCCATAGCGATTTCAGCTGCAATACAGATTTGCTCGTTGCTACCACCGCGTAGGGCGGTTAAGCCTGCTGCTGCCATTGATGAAGATACGCCAACTTCGCCCTGACAACCCACTTCTGCACCAGAAATCGAAGCGTTGGTTTTGTACAAGATGCCAATAGCGCCAGAGACTGCTAAAAAGTCTTTCAACTGCTTGGTGTCTAGCTCTTTGATGAAGCGGTGGTAGTACATTAGTACCGCAGGGATAACGCCAGCCGCACCGTTAGTTGGCGAAGTTACGACTTGTCCACCCGCAGCGTTTTCTTCACTCACAGCAAAGGCAAATAGGTTAATCCAATCCATGATCTCCATTGGATCGTTTTCAATCGAAGCATTGGCCTCAAGCTTTTTCAAAAGAGCAGGGGCTCGACGCGTCACTTCTAGACCGCCATCAAGGATGCCTTCGGTGTCGAAGCCTCGCTGCATGCACAGAGACATCACCTTCCAGATTTGGTCGGCTTTCTGGTCAATCACATCCATACCTTGGAAAGACACTTCATTACGCAGGATTAAGCCTCCAAGGCTAAGTCCTTGTTGCTCGGCCGATTCAAGTAGCTGGTCAGCAGAAGTAAAAGGGAACTCAACTTGCGTTTCTGCTTCTTGCTTGCCATTTTGTAGCTCATCAGCGGTTGCGATAAAGCCACCACCAATTGAGTAATATGTTTCCATCTCTAAAAGACTACCGCTTGCGTCAAAGGCAGAGATGGTCATGCCATTTTCATGCAGCGGAAGGTTGGTTTTATGGAACAGTAAGTCGCTTTCTACGTCGAAGTGAATTTCATGGTTACCGCTAACCAGTAGAGACTTATCTTCAATTGCTTTACGCATTGCTTGGTTAGCACTGGTAATTTTAATGGTGTCGGGGCGGTTACCGAGTAAACCTAATAAAGTCGCTCTGTCGGTATGGTGACCAATTCCCGTTAATGATAACGAGCCGTATAAGTCGATTTGAATACGCTTTACTTGTGTAAGTTGAGCATCAATTTTTTGGGTAAAGTTAAACCCAGCGATCATTGGTCCATTTGTGTGGGAGCTGGACGGCCCAACCCCAATTTTGTAGATATCAAAAATAGACAGCATAGTAACTTCCTGTGAAGACGGTTCGATGTACGAACTCTGTGTAAAATTTGTATTTTGTTAGTTCCACTTCTTTGAGTGAACCTGTTATTTGGGTGAAACAGTGCTTTGGCTGAAACAGTACTTCGATTGAGCTGGCTCTTTGCTTGAAAGGTCTCTTTTATTGAAACTCGTGTTAACAAGCATAGAGCGATGAAATACAAGAGCGTGCTATGTTTGCTTTAAAGCGACACGTCTATTCTTGTATGACCCGAGATGTTGCTCTCAATAGTGAGCATTATTGAGAGCAACATGTAAGAATTTCAAAATACTTTTGTTAATAAGTATTGTATACATAATTCACTCCATCTAATCACTAAAACGAGACTTGAACATAAAATGAGCATTATTCACCTCCTTATTGTGCTAGGTAAGCGACTTAATGAGAATAAATTGACTAATGAAGGAATCAGTCGAGTTGATGCTTTAGTTGAGTATCTGTCGGGGCCTTTGGCTGAAGAGTCGAACCAGCAAACGGCTGTGGCGTTCTGTGGTGGGGTGACACAAGGCCAAACCGTTTCTGAAGCCGATGTGATGCACGAGTATTTTCGAAAGCTTGAAAATCAACGTGAGTATCCGTTTCCCATAGGGGCGGTTTTACTTGAGCAGCATTCGACAAATACGGTTGAGAACATTCAAAACTTGGCCTCAGAGATGATTGAAAGCGGGCTGTTTACACGAGGGCAGAGTGTGAAGGTGACGTTCGTTTCTAATGACTACCACTTACAACGTATCTTCGAGATTCAATCACTGATGGACGAGCAAGGTTTGCTTAAGGTTTTGGTCGAGAAGTGCTCTGCACTTGGGGTGGATCTACAAATAGATCGTCAGCTAGAGGCTCATGTCGCGGTGCCATACCCTCATCAAACAGAGCAAGGACAATTGTTTCTGTTAATGGATGCCCTGACGACCTACCGAGTCTATCTTGAAGGTGTCTCTGTGGGTGCATTTAAGAGAGATTTGGATTCAGTACGACGAGAGCCAGAAAGGTTGTCTTTGGAAGCCTTGCTAGCGGCAAAGGATTTAGTCGGGCGTTCATCTCATTTTGATATCGTAGAAAGCTTGCTTCCAGTGTTGGAGACCTGCATCCAAAATACCCCAGTCGGAATCGACATAGAAAAAGTTAGGGAGTACCTAGCATTGCTCGATACTAACCTGACTTTCTTAAATCGATATTTAGATCCAGAATCAGATCACACACATCGCTGGTGGAGATAGCGAAAACACCAATATTAGTAATACAGCTAGGTAGCCAAAAGGTGCTTTGTGTATGAAGGTGATGTGTGTATAAAGTTGATGTGTATAGTAAGGTAAACCGACCGCTCGATAGCGAACAGTTTACCTAATGTCATGGGATTTGATTGGGTGGAATTGGTGAAGGGTTAACGTCGTATATAGGTGCGACGTCAACAGTTCACGATATCGCAGTTTAGCTTTCTTCTTTTTGCTCATGGTTGTTGCGGTAGTATTCCCATTGCTCGATACGTTCGCCGTCGTTAAATACACAATAAGTAGTGCGTTGATTGTTTTCAGTCACGGTTTCTAATTCACCATTTTGTTGAACACAATAAACCGCTGCTGGGTTAGCGACTGAAACACGTTGTCCTTCGCTATATTCTGCATAGTCGTTTGCACAACCGCCCAACACAACGGCAAATACAGCCATCAAACCAATTTTCTTCATGTTTATCTCCTACGTGATAACTCTATAATCGAATGCGTTAAGTTCTACAGAACCAGATTAGAAGCTCTATGAAACTAGTATATTTTAGATTTCAGAAAAGGTTGTTCTAATTTGGTCAAGATATTGAAATAGGTTGATATTTCGCTATTTTTACTGCTTTTTGAGTGTTTGATCATACTGGCATAGTTGGTGCTCTAACAGGAACGGCCTCCGTCAATAAGACGCTACTTGATTGTTATTTTGACTCGATGGCCGTGGGCAAACAGCGCTCAAAATCAGAGGTTATGTGTTCTTACAGGGGACGGAGAACCTCGAATCTATTGATGATTATGATATGATGCCGCCAAATTCAGTAGAGCAGTCAGAATCATGAGACACCTAAAAACCACTATTCATCCTGATATCGATCACCTAGACAATAAGACGGTATATAAGCGCAATGCTGCACGTGCAATTGTGTTAGATGGCGAAGATATTTTGATGCTTTATACCGAGCGTTATCACGATTACACCATTCCTGGTGGTGGTTTGGATGACGGTGAAGATGTGATCGCAGGTATGGTCCGTGAGCTTGAAGAAGAGACAGGTGCGAAGAACATTCACAATATTAAACCGTTCGGTATTTTTGAAGAGTTTCGCCCTTGGTATAAAGATGACGCGGATATAATGCACATGATTTCTTACTGCTACTCATGCAAGATTGATCGTGCGCTTGGCGAAACAGCTTACGAAGACTACGAAGTGAAAAACGGGATGAAACCGGTGTGGATGAATATCCAAGAAGCGATCGCACACAACGAAAAAACCATGGCTGAGAGCCCTAAAAAGGGCATGAGCATTGAGCGCGAAACCTTTTTGCTGCATCTAATCGCAAAAGAAATGCTGTAACCCTTTTAATCAATCAAAACTGTTTAAAAGCAGAGCGTTTTTAAACAGTTTTTGCTCACCATGAACTAACAATAATTCCTCCCTCCTTTAGTTGAGCTAACCCATCGTAATTTTAGTTTTAAGCAAAACGCCTCCAGTCCGTAAACAACCTATCCGTTTCCAACCAGCATAGAACGTTGCCTTATCTAACAGACTTTCAAGTTGACTAACCTCTCATCAAATTGATTCTTATTTTGAATAAAAGACCGTTTTATTCTGACTGTAATTTTAATTGAGAAAAATAAGTCTTATTTTTCAACGTAATAAGGTGATTTTAAATTAGTTGGAAACTTGGCTTCTCTTTTGCTTCCTTGTATTAAGCAGCTCGCTTTATCGGCACCAAAACAATAAACAAAGATGCGAATAGTTTGTTTCAGAGTTAACGGAGATGCATCGTTAACTTGCCGTTCAGAGTTCACACACTTTTCAAGGAAATCGCTCATGCGAAGAAGAAGTCGAGGTTTACTATGAAATACAAGCAAGTTATTTATCTTATGACGGCAGTGGTCAGTGTTCCTACTTACGCGACGACCGTGGATTTGGACTTTTCAAATCATGTAGAGGCGACGAACGGCAGCAGTTCATGGGCTGGGCCAACCTACGACGGGGCTTCGATGCACTTCCTCAATGTTGGATCGCATGATGGGAAAACAATAGATGCCAAAGTGTCTAGTAGTGTGTTCGGTGATGCGACATTTCTGTTTCATGCTCCCAACTACAAAGTTGGCGCAATACAACCCTCAGGAGATATTGGTTTTCTATATCAAACTAACTCTGCGGGCTCTGCAGGCCTAACCTATACGTTTGAATTCTATGATGGTACGGATGGCCTGTCAGGTACGTTCTCAGTACCTTATACACTTCCCGAATTTGACATGATTGGTTACGACATTGATGGCGAACCCGTGCAGTCGGAGCAAGTCAGAGTGTTTAAAAGTGAAGGCTTCTACAGCTATCAACTTGGTAGTGCAAGCGCGAGTTTAACGGCGGAAGAGAGTGCTGATGGAACGTCGGTGCTATTCACCGGGCCAGGTACGAACTATTCCGAAACCGACACCTCCGGGGCTGTAAAATTCACCTACAAGAATACCTCGATTGTAACTCTACAATTTGAAACGGTTACCAGCAGTGGCAGTAGTTTCCCCAACCCAATTTTCTCGGCATTTGATGGTAATTGGGATTTATCTGGATTTACTACGCCAATAGAAAGTTCAGATGAATCTGATTTTGGTGACGCGCCTGATAGCTATGGAACGTTGCAGGCGAGCAACGGTGCTGAGCATGCGATATCTTCCACACTGTACTTAGGCGCTAGCGTTGATGCCGATACAGATGGCCAACCTGGCGCATCATCCAACGGCGACGATTTGGACGTTGGCGGAAATGACGATGACGGAATTGCATTGTTGACGAACTTTGAAATCGGTCTAGACAGTTTAATTAATGTCAACGTTGTCGGGAGTGGTTACCTGCAAGCTTGGGCTGACTGGGATATGAATGGATCTTTTGAGGATGACGAGCAGATATTAAAAAACCATTCTGTTGTCGACGGAAGCCAAGTTGTCCCTATTCGAGTGGGTGATGATGCTGTCGTTGGGAGCGTGCAAACTCGATTCCGTTTAGCGAGTAGCCCTAACATTCCGAGTGACGGTTATGTTGGTGATGGTGAAGTTGAGGACTACGTGTTTAACGTTACGGATCTTGGCACAACGGTTCAACATTCGAATTACTATACAGCGGCCTTCGAAGATAATTGGCCAGAAGTTGGTGACTTCGACTTAAATGACGTTGTGGTTTACTACCGCACCACCATTTTAAGTAAAGATGACGCAGTGCTGCGAATGGATATTACGGGAACCATAATGGCCTACGGTGCTTCTTATGGTAATGGATTGGGATGGAAGCTTGATGGCTTCGATGAGTCAGATGTCGATCTTCAAACGGCTCGAGTACAAAAGAATGGCGCGACTCGGGTAAATATTTCTCCGTTTACGGGTGAAGACAAAAGCGTTGCATCGCAAGGAGGAGACCTCGTTGTTGTCGCGTCGTTGAACCTAAAAAATGATCTGCCGATTAACGGTGAGTGCATGTTCCACCGCACTAATCCTTCTTGTAGCCCGACGTTAGAAGCTGAGCAAATGACGTTCAGTATTTCTCTGCCGTTTGCTTCTGGAAGCGAGCCAACAGTGAGTTCACTGATGCCATTAAGTGGATTCGACCCATTCATCTTTGGTGCAGGAGCGGGTTATTACCACGGTGACAGTTTCTCTACACCGCCGGGGAAAGACTTAGAGATCCATACAGCGGACTTCCCACCAACGTCGCGTGGCACGTTAGTGAGTGATTTCTATGGTATTGCACAAGATGATTCAGACCCGTCTAGTGACAAATACTACCGAACGACACAAAACATGCCTTGGGGTATCTTAATTTCATCACCTTGGAATCATCCATCAGAATATATTGATGTTAGTGAGGTGTACCCGGAGTTTGCTGAGTGGGCTACATCAGGTGGAGCTTCAAAACCAACGTGGTATCAAAACCCTAACGCCGACAAAACTTGGTCAACGGAAGATTAATCAGGAGGATTTATGAAAACAATCAAACTAATTTTGAGTGGTGTAGGCTTTGTATTCCTTTCAGCTTGTGGTGGCGGAGGCGGCGGTGATAGTACCGCTTCATCTCCAAGTACTGTAGCTCCTCCGAGCAATACGACAGCTTCGGTCTCCGCTACGCCACCGAGTAATTCGACCGTTGGTAGCAATAACGTGGTGACACCTGCTCCAGTGGTGGCAACGCAGTCTATTAAATCATCTGAGTTATCTATACCGGAAGGTTTTGACTTTTCTACAGAGAGAGAAGTGTCTGTAAAAGTAGACGTAGCAAGCTCGCAAAGTTCTCGAGGTTTCGTGAGTATTTATACAGAGTTCAATGGTGATGTTGTCGATTACACCTCACAAGTGCTGAGGAGCCCAATCAATCAAGATATTGAGCTCTCTACAACTCTTCTTTTACCCAATCATGTTGATAAAGTATGGGTTGAAGTCTGGTATCCGTCGGCAATGGGAAGCGAAGTAAAACTCCTTGTGAATATTGAGGACGATAATGTAGACGTGATTCTTTAATCTTTATCTTCTACCAAACAACGTTACCGCTATTTATGCGGTAACGTTGTTTTAGGCGCTTTTGTTGTGAATTTTTCTAACATCGAGACCTGAGATAACCTGTATAAAATGAATGGAGTGATATTATCAATCCGGTGTTTTAGGTGTATCTTTACTTAAGTGACGCTCGTTTCTAGCTTTACGAAATCACCAAAACTCGGTGAGCCTGCCCTAAACAAAGAAGACTATGAATAAAAGACAGTTTGTTGCCCACTATTTGCGCATGAATCGCCCCTCGTACTTACTGGCGATTGTGTTCATTTTTCTCGTTAACTGGTTACAGGTAGAGATCCCTCGTTATATCCAACTTGCCATCGATCTTATTGAGGATGCTTCAACAACGGGCCATCAGCAGCTTCAAACCTATGTTTGGATCGTGGTCGGTATGTCGGTTGCCATGGTGGTGGTGAGAATTCTGTCTCGTATCTATGCGCTTAATCCGGGGCGAATTACAGAAGCAGCGCTCAAAAGCACACTTCTGCAAAAGCTGAATCGCTTACCGAGCAGTTTTCATGAACGTTTTGCATCGGGGCGGCTAATTTCAATCATGAATAATGACCTTAGCGGCATCCGACTGATGTTTGGTGTGGGGTTTCTTCAGTTTTTCAACGCGTTACTCGCGTTATCGCTGACACCTCTTTATATGTGGCGTATATCACCAGAACTCACACTGTATTCGATTATTCCTATCTCAATCGCTTTTGTGATTTTCCGAGTGGGCTTCAAGCGTATGAAAATACTGCATTTAGAACACATGAAACGTCTACAAAACTTGTCTGCTCAGCTAATGAGTTACCTGTCTGGGATTGACTTGATTAAGAGCCAGCAGATGTCACCTTGGGTCAAAGCTGAAACTGAAAAGCTTAATCAGTTATTACTTGAATGCCGCCTTAAAATTACACGTATTCAAGTCTTCTTTATGCCAGTACTCGACTACGCCAATGACCTGATGAAAATCATCATTCTAGGGCTTGGTGGCTACATGCTAATGAGACAAGAGCTAACCCTAGGTGAGATTACCGCCTTTCTGACTTATTCGGTTTTGTTGGCAATGCCATTGATGCAATTAGGCAGAATCGCGACCATTTATCAGCGTGGAATGGTAGGCATTCAAAGTGTACAAACCATTCTTAATGCCAAAATTCCAGAGCTTGATGAAGTTAAGCTCACTGAGCTAGATGTTGAATCGCTGAAGGGAAAAACGTTTTCTATTCGCAACCTCAGTTTCAGCTATTCAGGTGAAGAGCGCCTGATTCTCGATGACATCAGCTTTGACATTCCAGCAGGTAAGAAAGTGGGTGTGCTAGGCGGGATCGGAGCGGGTAAAACGACATTAGTGAATTGCTTGAACCATCATTTGGATGTGCCACAAGGTTCTATTTTCTTTGGCGAAAGAGATGTCACTAGCTTCTCTCGCAGTGATTTGCGCCGTTACGTGAAAACCGTGACGCAAGACCCTTACCTGTTTTCAGCAACCGTTGAAGACAATATCCGCTTTGGTAGCTTAGGTACTGACTTGGCAAAGAGTCAGGTTGATGAAGTGCTAGAGCTCAGCCAGTTGGCCGGTGACGTGACACGTTTTGAGCATGGAGACCAAACCTTAGTCGGTGAGAAAGGGATCATGTTGTCGGGTGGTCAGAAACAGCGCTTGAGCATTGCGCGATCTTTATTGCAACCCACCGACCTGATCATCATGGATAACGTTCTATCGGCTGTCGACTATGAAACAGAACGTAAAATTTTAGAGGGCTTGTTTAAACGCTTGGAAAATCAATCGGTACTTGTGGTTTCACACCGTGTTAATGCCCTTGAATATATGGATGAAATTATCGTGTTGAACGAAGGTAAGGTGATTGCGAAGGGCGACCACGCGACGTTATTGAAAACGTGCGATTACTATTACGATACATGGCAGTTACAGCAAAATGAAACGGAGGCAGCAGCATGTTAAAAGGTGTTGATCTCAAGTACCTCAAGCACTTTTTTAAGTTTGCTAAGAAATACAAACGCTCTGCGATTTTTGGCATTGCTATGCTTCCGCTCTCTGTCATTACAAGCCTATTGTTTCCTTGGCTGATCATTCAAGTGATCGACGTTCATTTAAGTCATGGTGATATGGATGGACTGCTCGAATATGTCTTCTATCTAGTTGCTGTGTTAGTGGTTAGTTATGTGGTGGATACCACCTATTCGTATAATCTACGTAAAACGGGGCAGTACACGATAACCGACATGCGTTCAGTGCTGTTTGCTCGCGTACTTAAACTGCCGCGCCGTTATTTTGATAACACACCGATTGGCGTCACGCTTTCACGACTCACCAGCGACTTGGAAACCATCGGCGAGACGTTTGTTCAATCGGTTGTTGGTCTAGTGAAGGACAGTATTAACACCATTGCTCTGTTGGTAATGATGTTCTTCATTGATTGGCAATTAACGATGATTGTTTTGATTATAATGCCGCCGGTGATGTATTTGACGGTGTATGTGAGAAACCGACTTCGTGAACTGTACAAGGTTACTCGTTCTTCGCTCGCTCGTGGTATTGGCTTTTTACAAGAAGTCTTATTTGGTATGAAAACCGTTCAGATGTACCGAGCGGAAGAGCAAGTAGAACAGCGTTACCAAGGCTATACCGATGAGTTTTTAAGAGCGCAGAAGAAGATCAATAAATACGATGCGATTTTGTTCTCGTTTATCTCTGGCATCACCTCTATCACCATCGCAATTATGATCTGGTATGGATCTGAGCAAGTGATAGAAGGGGCACTCACCTTGGGTGTGCTAATTGCGTTCATCAACACCTTAGAGAAAGTGTTTGTACCGATCCGCGACTTTACTTCGCAGATTGCTTCGATTCAGAGTTCATTTGCAGCGTTTGACCATATTGAAGAGCTGTTTGTTGAGCCGACTGAAGAAGAAGGGCGTAATTTACTGCCATCTAACAAGGTTGAAAAACAGCTCGAACAGTTTGTGAGCCTAGAGTTTAAGAACGTGAGCTTCCGTTACAAAGACGACTCTCCATATGTTCTAAAGAATGTCTCGTTTGTATTGAAGAAAGGGCATCAAATCGCGCTTGTAGGTTCGACGGGGTCAGGTAAGTCGACGGTTCTGCGTCTGATCTCTAAAACCTACCAAGACTATGAAGGCAGCATTTTGTTGAATGGAATAGAGCTGTCACAGATTTCAAGCGAAGACTCTGCTCATTTGTTCTCAATGATGATGCAAGATGTGCACTTGTTTGAAGAGACAATCCAATTCAATATCGCGCTGGGTAAAACGCATCTATCTAGAATTGAGGTTGAACAGGCGGCGCGCTATGTGTACGCCGATAAGTTTATTGAACAATTGCCACAAAGCTATGACTTCTATTTGGAAAAGAACGGCTCCAACTTGTCTGTGGGGCAAACACAGCTTATTTCGTTCGCTAGAGCGGTTGCTCAAGGTGGACAACTGATGATGCTTGATGAAGCAACTAGCTCGGTGGATTCAATCACCGAAGACCTGATTCAAAAAGCAATGCAGCGTCTGTTTAAGGAAAAAACTGTGATTGCGATTGCACACCGTTTGAGTACTGTTCGCCACTCAGACTCGATTCTTGTGTTGGAAAAGGGTGAAATTGTTGAACAAGGTAACCATCAACAGTTGATAGCACACAATGGAATTTATGCAGGGTTGTTGGAAGAGTCGGTGGTTGAAGGAATCGAGTGTTAAAAGAGTCGATGGTTGAAAGAGTCGATTGTAGAAGTGAGTGACTATCGAGCTATAAATAACTATTAACTAATACGAATAAGCCAAACTTGTCGACTTCCTAGCTTGTATGACTATTACAAGATACAGTTAGCCTAAAGATTAAACATATAAGGAATGTATAATGCTTCGAATCTTATTGATTGCAGTTATCTCGGTGTTCAGCACGATGAGTTTTGCAAGCGAAGAGGTTGAGTACTCAGAATTGGACTATTTAGATCGACCGTTGATGGAACGCTATATCTTGGATGAATTGAAGCAGCTAAGAATGGACCAACAAGATCTTGAAAGACGTTTGACTATTCAGATGACCGACCGTGAGCTCGCTGTGGCGGACAAATCGCTGAATTACGCCAACGTGACTGTAACCTATTTTTTCTACATTATTGCGGGTGTCGCTTCACTTATCGCATTAGTTGGGTGGCAATCGCTTAAAGAACTCAAGCACACAACCAAAGAAATGGCTGACCAGCGATTGAATTCTATCGCTCAAGAGTACGAAAAGAAATTTAATGTACTTGAAAGGGATCTAAAGCGTAAGACTCGAATCATCTCAGAGAACAACCGAGAAATCGAAATCATCAATGAAATACACAACTTATGGTTGAGAGCGCAAAATGCTCAAACCGCCGAGCAAAAAATTGAGATTTACGATGAGATCTTAAAAGTCCGCCCTGGTGATTTAGAGGCGCTCACTTATAAAGCTGATGCCGCAATGGACATGCAGGAATACCACTGGGCAATGAGCTTATGTAATCGTGTATTGGAAGTGGATGATCAAAATGCCCATGCCTTGTACCAACGAGCTTGTTCGTATGCAAGATTAGGTGCTGAAGGTCAGGCAATCGACGACTTAGAGCGCTCTATCGAAGCCAGTGGCTCAATGAGAGAACTTCTGGCAGAAGAGCCTGATTTTGAGATGTTGAGAGGTTTAGACCGCTTTGAAGCGCTTTGTGAAGAGTAATTATTTAATGACATGGTGAGCTTCGCACGCTCACCATGCTTTTAATCGTTTTTACGGAACGGTTTCTTACATTTCGCTTATTTTATTGAATTAATTGTTATGTTATAACATCTTAAAAGTTTATTGTAATAACCGTTAAGTATTTTTATGAAGTTCCTCCGCACTGGCCTGATAGTGACTGCTATCAGCGCATTTTCACTTGCTTTATATCTTTCTCTTTCGCCTGAACCACCAGAAGACATCGCTATCAAAATTACACCTTATCAAGGTGCGGTTTCGGCTGATGAGAAGCCATCGAGTTCAGACGTTGAGTCAAGTTCTCTGGTAAGAGTTCATTATTTTGTCAAAGTTGGGGATACACTCAGCAATGTATTTACCTCTTGGAAACTCCCTTACGGAACGGCTCAAAAGATACTTGAGGCCGATCTAGAATCACTGAAACTGGACACGATCAAACCTGGTGATCATCTAGAGCTGTTGTTGGACAGTGAATCTAAGCAGCTAGTCGAATTGATATACCATGAGAGCTTGGTTGAACAGGCGGTCTACACAGAAAATGATGACGGTAGTTTTAGTTATCAGTTCATCGAGACTCCTGGGGAATGGAAAGAAAAACTGTACGCAGGTTCGGTGCAGGGTAGTTTTTCCACGTCAGCTTACAAGGCCGGTTTAACCAGTGCCCAGATAGCCAATATCACTCGAACGCTGAAAGATAAAATTAACTTCTCCAAAGATCTCAGAGCTGGCGACAGCTTTAATGTTTTGGTTAAAGAGCAATACACGGAAGATCACTTAACGGGTAAGACTGAAGTGCAAGGGGTCTCTATCAAGCTACGAAATAGGGAAGTGGCGGCTTTTCTTGCTGCGGATGGACGTTTCTATGACCGAGAAGGGAATAGCCTTGAGCAAGCTTTCAATCGATACCCAATAGACAAACAATTCCGAAGAATCACTTCATCCTTCAACCCATTCCGAAAGCATCCTGTGACTGGACGTGTATCGCCGCATAATGGTACTGATTTCGCAACACCTGTGGGTTCACCCGTTTATTCAACGGGAGACGGTAGGGTTGTGGCACTTCGTGACCACCCTTACGCAGGGAAATACATAGTGATTGAACATAACAGTGTTTACAAAACTCGTTATCTGCATTTGAGTCGATTCTTGGTTAAGAAAGGGCAACAGATTAAGCGTGGGCAGGAAATTGCGTTGTCGGGTGCAACAGGCCGTTTGACAGGGCCTCACTTACATTTTGAAGTGTTGGTACGTGGAAGGGCGGTCGACGCAATGAAAGCAGACCTGCCTTTGGCAAGCTCTATATTACCGAAAGACAAAGGGGCGTTCCTTACTCGAATTGCTTCTTTTGATGAGATCATCTCTGAGCAAGAAGGCAGAACGAGTTAAATTCACTTCAGCCACGGCTTATCCTTATTCCAACCTTCTGGTGATAAACAAACCGAAGGTTGGAATAAGCATTTATGGAATTACATAATTTCAGATTCGATTAAGCGACCACAACTGCTGTGCCGCTGGCTGATACCATCAACATGCCATTACCTGTTCCTAAGACTTCATAATCGATATCGACACCAACCACTGCGTTTGCACCCGCTTCAATCGCTTTCTGCTCTAGCTCTTTGAATGCGTAGTTACGTGCTTTCTCCAGTTCCTTTTCATAGGTGCCAGAACGTCCACCGACGAAGTCGCGAATACCTGAAAACATATCTTTGAAAACATTCACCCCTAGAATGGCTTCTCCGGCGATAACCCCTTTGTAATCGACAATGCGTTTGCCTTCAACAGATTGAGTGGTGGTAATAATCATAATGGCCTCTTGTAAGCTTGATGAGTTGTTACTCGCTGTATGGATTGATAGTTTGGTCTTACTCTTGAACAACATCGCTGAGTTTTGTCTCTGAGCGTGTGAATTCATGCCTCAACCATGTTCTCAGTTTTAGCACACTTTCTTGTTTTAATTTGTTTTTTGGACAAACGAAATAGAAGTCTTGATGGGGGTTAGCCACTGGATCACTAATTTCGACCAACATGCCATGGCTGATGTCATCTTTCACAAACAAGCGGTGAGTGACTAATACACCAAGCGAACGAATGGCAGCCTGTACGGCTTGAATCGAGACATCGAACGTCAAGTTACTGTGGAACGTCGGCATGGGTATTTGGTAATGATCGCACCACACCTGCCAGTCATGCTGTCTTCTTGGATTGAAGACACCAATGGTTGGGTTTTGTTTCACCAGTTGTTCAACGCTTAATCCCATTTGGTTTTTCAATAGTGCCGGGCTGCACACCAATACCAGATCATCGTCACCAAGCTTTTCGCTGTAATATCGGTCCCACTCGCTCGGTTTGCCGTGCACCAGCGCGATGTCCACACCTTCTTGTTCTATGTCGAAAGTGCCCGTTAGCGTGGATATACGAATATCAAGAGAGGGAGCAAAGTTTTGGAATTCCGAGACTCGCGGGATCCACCAGTGCATCGCGAGTGAATTGACCATATTGAGAGTAATGCGGTGGTCGTTAGGCGTTCTGGCCAGTTCTTCGGTTGCTTCTATCACCTGTTCTAATGCTGGCGCGACTTTACGATAATATCGCTTACCTGCGGCATTGAGAACAACACGACGACCCACACGTTGGAACAGCGGCTTATTAACCAGTTGCTCCAATGATTTTATCGCTTGGCTTACCGCTGAATGACTGACGTACAACACACGAGCGGCTTCGGTCATGCTGCCTGTTTCGGCTACAGCAATGAAAGCATAAACGGATTTAAGTGGAACGAGTTTTTTCATTGGTAAGTTTTCCTTACAGTTGTGGTTAATATTACTCGCTATTTTTTATCACGTCACGCCTCTAAAATAACTGTCATAGGAGGTGATAATTATGTCTGATATTACCAAGGCGACGGCTTTCATGTTGTTGTCGACGTTCAGTTTGTCTTTAAGTGGATTAATGGCCAAGTATCTATCGGTATCAATGCCTGTTTCATTATTGAGTTTCGTGCGTTTTTTGTTACCCAGTCTGTTTTTATTCTTATTTTTGATGTTTTACAAAATCACGAAACCTTCACTCGATATGTGGAAACCTTTAGTTATGCGTGCGATTTTTATGGTGGCATGCCAGTGGTGTTTCCTTACGTCTTTGCAAACCCTAACGCTGGTTGAAGGTGTGGTGTTGTTCAGCACTGGCCCTCTGTTCATTCCTTTGTTAGAAAAATTAATGTTTGGAACCAAGATTCATACAACAACAGTGATTTGTTTAGTTGTCACCTTTGTTGGCGTAGTGATGATGGCTGGGGACTGGTCGCAGTTTGAATTTGGCTCAGAGTTCTTTAGGCCAGCGTTGTTGCTGGGGTTATTGGCGGGTGTGTTTAATTCGGGTTCACAAGTGAGTTTGTATCGAGCATCCAAGACTAGCCTGACACCCGCAGAGCTAAACGCGTGGACGTTCTTGGTCGCGGCAATCATTGTGATACCAATGGTTGTGTTTACTTCAGTATCTGCGACTCCAGATGTGCTTGAGAGTGCTGCGGACAATGGAACCTTATCGGGTCTGTTATCTTTTGAAGGCTTACGCTGGATTGGGCTTGGCGCTTTTGGATTGGCTCTATTTACTATTAACACGCAAATCTTCCGCTCGAAAGCGTACAAGTTGGCAGACAGCGGTTCTCAGTTGGCTCCCCTAATTTTTACTAACATGCTGTTCAGTGCGTTATGGCAGAGCTTGTTCTTTGATGATGTGTTTTCAACTCAGCAGTTAATCGGCATCAATTTGATCGTCGTGGCGAGTATAACCAATACTCTATTGGCTAAAAGACACAGCAAAGCAAAAGCCAAGCAAACACCGCGAACCGCTGTGGCTGTAGCAGATGCGGCGGTTTTGGACTCTGCCGTTAAAAGCTAAACATTGTGGCTGAAAACTAAAGACAAAAGCCTAGAACAATGAACGAATGTACTCTTTTACGCGTTCGATATGCTTGTTCTGATCAATCTCGCAGCGTTGGTTCGCTTCAAGGAATCGCTCAGCGTATTTGTCATAGATTTTGTTTTCTAAAAACAGCAAATACAGTTTTGGATCGATATGACCGCTGGTGGCCATGTCGGTCATGATATTGAGTGATTCGCTTAGGAGTTTACCTTTTTTATACGGGCGATCACTGGAGGTGAGCGCCTCGAATACATCGGCAATGGCCATCGCTCTAGACGGTAAAGGTAACTGGTCTTCGTTTAAGCCTCTAGGGTAACCCTTGCCATCGATACGTTCGTGGTGTCCGCTGGCAATGTCAGGAATGTTCTTGAGATAAGATGGGTAAGGGAGCTTGTTGAGCATGGTGAAGGTTTGAATGATATGGTCGTTTATCATGAAGCGTTCTTCGTCGTTTAAGGTACCGCGACGTACTTTCAAATTGTGCAATTCACCTTGGTTGTACTTCACTTCACCTGGCTTGAGTACAAACGCTTCTTGCCACACATCGGCTGGGTTAAAGCCATTATCCCACGGTATTTTATGTTCGGGTTTATCAGCAAGTAGTGGCTCCATCACTGGCAGCGTTTGGTCTTTGTTTGTTGGATTAGCTTCACTCTTCTCAGTGGCTTCTTGCTGCGTGTTAAATCTCTCTTTTTCAGACCAAGATAACCCTAGCTGATCGTCGAGTGTTCGTTTCCATTGGCGCTTGGCTATTCGGTCTAAGCGTTCTAGTTGCTCATCCGTCATCGATTCCCCACCAAGGTTACACTCGGCTACGAAGGCAAACTCTTCATCCAATTCAGACAAACTTTGCTCGAGAACTTTCAGCTGCTCTTCTTGAAGCGCTCCGTTCGCTATGGCTTTCCAGTAGTCGGTTTCAGCCTGTTGTTTTAACAGTTCGAAACGCATTCGCACTTCATGGATTCGGTCGTAAATGGTTTCAAGTTTTGTAGCTTTGTCTACGACATACTCAGGTGTCGTCACCTTGCCACAATCGTGCAACCAAGCAGCCAGCATGAGTTCTTCCCATTGTTTATTATCAAGCGAGAACTGCGGGTAGTAACGGTCGTCGTCTATGGTGGCTTGAGTTAACCATTTGGTCAGTTCAGGAACTCGCTGGCAATGCCCGCCCGTATAAGGCGACTTGGTATCAATCGCAGAGGCAATCAATTCGATAAAGGCATTGAGCATGTCTTTCTGCTGCTGCATTTGGTCAATGTTGTCTTTGGCGATTTCGGCAAAGCTCAGTAGCTCCCTCAAAAATGCATGTTTGTCTGCCTGCATCTTGGTGATTGGTCTTTCGTAGCCAATTGCGACGATACCCACCAACAACTTCTCACGGTTCAATAGTGGGAAAAGGTACAGGTCAGAATTGAATATCGAATCTTGGTAATAGTTAAGAACATTGTCTTCTCGGTTAAGGTGGATGGTCTCGCCAGATTTAAGCTGACACAACAACCAAGGGGTGTGCTTGATGAAGTCATTGATGTCGGCCTTGAAAGGAAGAATGGCGAGATTCGCTGCCGTATCAAACACATCCTTTTCTTCAGATTGAGTAAATAGCACGATGGTTTCAGCTTTGGTAATTAGGTAGCTTTGATGGGCAATGTTCTTGGCTAATATCGAAAACTCCTGATTACCCGCTGTGTCCCGAAGTAGATTAATCAGATCATGAAGCGTGTGCTCCATCAGCTCAATGGAATGGGCGAGGTTAGCCACTTCTTTTATCATGCTCTTAGGGTAATGGGTTCTTCTGAAGTCGAATCGAGCGATGTTGTCAGTCAGTTGCATGAGTGTATTGAGAGGTTGGGATAAGCGATTGGCGACTAACCACACGATACCGAAACAGATAAACAACATACCAATCGCGACCGCAACTTGCTTATCACGCATCGAGATAAGATCAGAAAGCAGATCATTGTGTGGTGTCGCTTCGGCTAAATAAAGGGTGACGTCTTGAGTTAACTCAACGGGCGTTAATGTTAATGCCCAAGTATTTAGGTTGTACTCAATGTTCTTTAGGTTGAGGTTAAATTTCTCTTCATCAGAAATAAGAGGGGCTAAAACAGACGACTTTAAGGCCGCCATTTGATCACGTTTAGGGATGTTGAATAGTTGTTGGCTTTGCTCGTTACCGGATCCTTTATTGTCCCCTACGTTACTGTTGGTGCGGTTGCTTTCACCTTTGGGGCTTAAGTTGGGTATTGCTAAGTCCAGTTGATGTTGACCTAGCAGGTTAAAATGTTGGTCAAACAAAGCCAAGCGACTCTGTGGCGAATAAGCGAGTTGGCTTATCTGAGAGGATAAAGAGTCTAAAGTGAAATCAGCGCCAACCACATGATTACCATCATAAGTTCGCCTTGATAGGGTAATGCCGTTCTTTTTAAGAAAGTAAAACTGGTACGGCTCAGAAAGTTTGATTGTTCCATCGGGTTTAGCGTTACGGAACCAAGGTCGGGTGGTAGGATTAAACTCACTCTCCTGTTGCACAATGCTCAATACCTTATGTGCGCCATCAAGATAAGAGATAAGGTTCTCGCCCTTGAGGTTGATCGTGCTGACCATCATTGTGGCCTTGGCTGGTGCGTTGTTTTCAAGTCTTTGCTTGTTGGTGCTCAGTGGGCGGAAAATCCTAAACTCTCCATCATCAGACCCGTAAAACAGCGCAACTAAATTGGTATTTTGTTTGAATATGATGTCTATCGAGGCAATCCAAGATTCCTGCTCAGTAGCCGAAGTTTGCTGAGAAACAAACGGGCTCACAGCCATCACATTCAAGGTTGTGATAACGGGTGCGATGGCTTGCTTAAATACCGATTCCAGTTTATCGCGATGTTCATTACTGACTTCGCGCACGGTGCCTAAAAGCAGTTCTTGAGAGTGCCGATAACTTATCGAAATCAGTACGGTACCGACAAGAGTGGTCAAAATTAAGAAAAGGCTAGTGATGTGGATACTCAGCGGATATCGTCTTCTTCTCATCTAACACTCCAGTTTGTAGACTGGTTTAAGTATTGACGAACTTGGGTAGGTTGCAAAAAATTGGCGAATTAAGGCGGCGGTACGCGTGCTTCCGATAACTAAGTGAAATGAGAATAAAGCCGTATTTTTAAGTTCTAATGGTCACTTGTGGTTGGTAGGGCATCTTTCCCAGATGCTGGAAAGTCTCTATGCGGGCAATACATATTTAATGTTTTTAATATTACTGACGAGAAACCAAGCTCCATGTGTTTTATCAATTAACCATAATTATGTTAATGTTATCAATTATTTTTCGTATTTATAAAATGTTTAGGTGTTTTATTGTGTTGAGCCAAGAAGGAACAGTAATGACGTTAGAAGCATATATTCTCAATATAGGAATATACTCAATTTTCCCTTTGTATTTTGCTACGTTAAAAAACCGTGTGCGCACAGCTGCATTTTATAACTATCTTAGTATCGTGCTTTTAGTGGGGGGGCTTGCTGGTGCCGTTTATTCCTTTCCTTTATCCGAAGCTTTAAGTATTTCAGGCGGAAATATTGCTTATGGTGCATTCATGATGAGCACTATAATGCTTATTATTATTGAGCGAGATTTTAGCACTTTTAAACACATGTTTCGGTTAGTAGTGATTGTGGATTTGATTGCCTTTGTTGGTTTTAACTTTATGGCTTGGTTGCTGGAGTCGGAATATGTGTTGAACCCTTTTGCAATTCCTTACAGTATCTTTGACGTGTCGTTGAAAGTGCTTGTTCTGGGCGGGGTTTTGATTCTCCTCGAAATATTGTTATTGATGTTTATTTTTACACAAGTAAGTAAGTTCCTTTCCAACCTACCAGCGTTGGCAATCATCTATACGCTCGCATTTGTTTTTATTCTTTGTTTGGATGGCGCCCTGTTTCCTCTTTTAGCTTTCGGCCTAAGCCCGCAGATCGTCCCTATCATATTCGGAAATATAATGGGTAAGTTGCTGATTGCGGCCTGCTATAGCGTCCCAATGCTGATCTTCTACTTTTTGTTTAGGGGGGATTTTACCAAGTTTGTTAGTTCGCCACTATCCATAAAGGATTTGACTAAAGCTCCTAGAAAAGAGTTGCTGGCAACATTGTATCAATATGAGTTGCGTGATGAGCAGTTGCAGAGAGAAAAACAAGATCTTACAAAGATTGCACTTTTTGATGAGCTAACCTCACTTCCCAATAGACGTAAATTTAATCAAACGTTTGAGTCTGAATGGGCTAGATGTGAACGCGAAGGGCAAGCTTTAACCTTAGTGATCGGTGATATTGATTTTTTCAAGCAATATAATGATGCATATGGCCACCATCAAGGAGATGTTTGCCTTAAACAAGTCGCAAAGTTATGGAAGCAAATTTTTAATCGTCCGTCAGACCTTGCTGCTCGTATAGGAGGCGAGGAATTTGCCATTATATTGCCAAGCACATCTATAGAGCAAAGCAGAGCTCGCCTTAATTCATTCTTAACGGTTTTGCACAGTCAACCGATTCCCCATCGTTCCTCACCCATTGCTTCTCATGTAACGATGAGCCTAGGGGTAGCGGAATGCGTTCCGACGAAAAGCACATCACCAAATGATCTGTTTATGCTTGCTGATAAGCGCCTTTACAAAGCAAAGAATAGCGGGAGAAATCAGGTTATTGTCGATTGATTTAATTTTAACAATACTGAATGATGAACAGTATATAATTTCAAATCACTCAGCATCACATTAAGCAGGTGTCTGTTGGGCATTTTTGAAGAAGCTGTATTAGACCAACCCAACTTGAAATTGATTGACTAGACCACACGGTTAAGGCCTTGATTTATGGAACTAAAAGTAGATACCCACACCCACACATACGCAAGTGGTCATGCTTACAGCACGTTGATCGAGAATGCAAAATCGGCAAAACAAAATGGTTTAGCTATGTTTTGTACGACCGACCATTCCGAGTCTATGCCGGGCGCGCCGCACTATTGGTTTTTCAGTAACCAGCGTGTGCTTCCTCGTTTTATTGAAGATGTCGCGATTATTCGTGGTGTTGAGTCCAACATCATGAACACACAGGGTGAAATTGATATTCATCCGAGTGTGGATAAGAACTTGGATTGGGTTATCGCGAGCTTTCATGAGCCAGTATTTCGCCCATCGGATGTCGCTACCCATACAGAGGCTCTCTTGAATGTGATTAAGGGCGGTCGAATCGATGCACTTGGTCATCTAGGAAATCCTAATTTTGATTTCGATTTTGAAGCCGTTATTCAATGTGCAGTTGAGAACAACGTGGCGATTGAAATCAACAACACCACACTCAAAGGCAATAGCCGTGTGGGTAGTGTTGACCGCTGTTATGAGATTGCAAGAATAGCGAAAGAGAAGGGTGCATTTATTACCACAGGTAGCGATGCACATTTCTGTTTAGATGTCGGTGGCTTGGACTTAGTCGCTGCATTGTTAGATGAAGTGGGTGTGGATTCGAGCAAGGTTATTACCCATTCACCTCAGCAATTCCTAGCCTTTTTGGCGTCGCGCGGTCGCCAATCTATCGCCGAGTTTTCGGCATTTGAGTAATGGTTTGCCCGGTACTTGTCAGTAATTAGCTAGCTAGTTTGCATTTCGACACAATCAATTTTTGTACCCGACGGATTTTTGTATACACTAGCCGAAAATAATAAAGTCGAAGTGCCACAATAACGATGGCGCTATCTTCAAAGACATCGCTTCACTTGGAGAAATAATGAAAACTCGCTCAATCCTTTTATCTGGCTTAATCGCTGCTTCAGTATTGTCTGGCAACGCATTTGCTAATGTTGACCTTAAGAAAAACATGCAAGAAATGAAGCTTGCGTTCAAACAAGCGGCAGAAGCTCAAAGCATTGAAGAGATGCAAAAGCCTATCGTTCGTTTAGATACGCTAGTGGCAGAGCTCAAAACGGGTGTTTACCCAATAGAGAAAGAAGATAACTTCATGGAAGGTTTCAAAAAGATCAGTGCATCATTGGATAGCATTGAGCAGAAGCTAGACCAAGGTGACTTAGAGTCGGCACAGCAGGAACTTCGTACTATTGACGGCCTTCGTGAAGAGTACCATGAGAAGCGTAATCCAAGTATTTGGAGCAAGATCTTCGGTTAATTTGCCAATCAATTGAGTTTGCTAGATACGTAACAAAGAGCAAAACCTCAAGATTCGATTTCTAAAACGCTGTCTTACATTACCCTCTTTAGGGGAAGGTGTAAGGCGGCGTTTTTTATTGTCGTTTCTCTAAACAGTTTACTACTATTTTTCTAGACATTTTACTGCTAACTGCTAATAGACGCGTAACATTCTTTTGGCTCTTTGGTTGTAACTAGTTTTTAACTAAAAAGAGTGTGCGTTAGCTTCAATTTTTTAACTTGCTGTTAATCTTTACGTTTACCTATATTCCAAGTCCCTCATAATAAGGGAAATTTATAAAGATTTGGAATAATGCGCCGAACCTCGTTCAACTTCTCCATGTTACTTGCTACAGCATTAAGCTGGGTGCTGGTGACATTAATGCCTGTTATCAATGCTCATGGTAATAGTGCGGGAGTATGGGCGTCGTTATGTACGGTCAATGGCTTTGAACTGGTTCAAATTGAAGAAGGTGAACCTAATACTCATAAAGGAAAGCCGTGTCCCTTTAGCCATTTTTCCACGTTTCACCAAGATGAACTTCCAACTACACTACTGACAACTCGACTGAGTTCTATTGTCTCAGACAGCTACGCTTTTTTGGCTCTAAGCGAACGCTATATGAGGCAAGCCCCGCGCGGCCCTCCCTTTGTTACTGCTTAAACCTAACCCACTAAAATAATTAAAAAATAAAGTATTAAGTAAAGTTAAACATGCTCAAATTACTTTCTGATCTTTCAGAAGGTATGTTTGCGTGTGTCAAAGGAAATAATAATGTTGAGAAATGAATCTCAAACCCCGGCAAAAGCACAAGCAACGTCGCAGTCTGCAAGCAGTGCAGCAACCGGTTCGAAAACCAATATAAAAAGCAAAGACCGCAATAAAACCCTCTACTTCCTCACATGGCGCTGGCACTTCTATGCTGGGCTCTTCGTTATCCCGTTTATGTTAATGCTGAGCATTACAGGCTTGGTGATGCTGTTTGATGATGAAATCGAGTTAGCTTTTCACCACGATGCGATCGAGATAGTTGCATCGGGCGAGCCGATTAAAGTGTCACAACAGTTAGCTGCAGTACAACTTCAATACCCACAAGGTTCTGTTACGCAGCTTGTTCCGAGCAAAGCGCCTGATCTGGCCAACCGTTTTTCGGTAGCACTTGAAGACGGAACATCTGTTTTCGCCACGGTGAATCAATACACGGGCGAAGTGGTCGGAGAAATCCCGCGCAGCGATAGCCTTTATCAACTGGCGAATGACATTCACGGCACTTTATGGATTGGTGATTGGGGTGATTACCTAATTGAAGTCGCAATAAGTTTGTCGATTTTGTTGCTCGTCAGTGGCATTTATTTATGGCTACCGAGAGACAACGCAAGCCGAGCTGGTTTTCTTAAGCTTCGATTTGGTTCAGGAACGCGTATTTTAATGCGTGATCTACATGCGAACATAGGTGGTACGTTATCGCTTATTCTGTTGTTGTTTATTCTATCTGGATTGGCGTGGACTGGTTTTTGGGGCGGTAAGCTTGTTCAAGCATGGAGCACTTTCCCTGCTCAAATGTGGGACGATATTCCTCTGTCTAACGAAACGCATGCGTCTCTTAACCATGGCTCGGAAGAAGAACTTCCATGGAACTTAGAACAAACACCATTGCCTTTGTCTCTAGATAAGCCGTCAGAACACGTCCACCAAGTAGAAGAAACGACTGAATCTCATGATCACTCTAAAATGGGTGAAGACCATTCTGAACATGTATTATCTGCGAGTAATTTCTCGATTGATGATGTGATAGCAAAAGCTCAAGCTCTTGGTTTTACGCAATATAAAGTCAATTTCCCGCGTTCAGAAACGGGCGTTTACACGGTCACAGCCAACACCATGGGCGGCGACATCATAGATCCAACCCAAGATCGCACCACTCACCTAGACCAATATTCTGGACGTATTCTAGGTGAGGTGACATGGCAAGATTACAACTTCATTGCGAAGACGTTAGCCGTCGGTATTTCATTGCATCAAGGTGACATCAGCATCATCAACAAGCTTCTAAACGCCTTGTTCTGCTTGGCGTTCATTGTTGTTTCAGTGACTGGTGGTGTGATGTGGTGGATACGCAGACCTTCCGGCCAAAGAAAGTTGGGAACGCCACCGAAGTTTGGTGATGCAGGTTTATGGAAAGCAGGCTTGGTGACTGTGGTTGTTATTTCGATACTGTTTCCACTCGCGGGTGCAACGATTGTGGCTGCAATGCTATTGGATTGGTTACTGTTTTCACGCGTTGAGAGATTTAAGACAGCGTTGAGTTAACAGGCACACAAACGGACTTTCTCGACTTGAGAAGGTCCGTTTTATTAATCAGATGATCGATTCCTTTGTGAGGAAGACTTTAGACTTGATACAGCTCTAGATTTGATAAAGCTTTAGACCTGATAAAGCTCAAGCGGCAGGCCGTCTGGGTCTGCGAAAAACGTAAATGATTTCCCCGTAAACTCATCAACTCGAATCGGTTCGACTTCAATGCTTTGTTCTTCTAGATAACTTTTGACATGTTGAACGTCATCAACACAAAAGGCTAAATGTCTCAGCCCTTGAGCTTCCGGAAAGCTTGGTCGTTCAGGTGCGTCAGGGAAGCTAAATAATTCTATTTGAGCGCCATCAGGCAGTGCTAAGTCAAGCTTATAAGACTGGCGCGCTTCACGATAATTCTCAGCAATCACTTCAAGCTTTAAAACTTCCGTATAAAAGCGTTTAGAGAATTCGTAGTCTGAGCAAATAATGGCGGCGTGGTGTATTCCTTTCAGCATCAGTTTATTTCTCCTGCCAACTTGTCACCTAAGTGCTCCATCGCGTAATCAATGAATACACGTAGGCGAGCAGGCATGTACTTGGTTTGAGCAAACTGCATCGCGATAGCGCCATGGTAGTTACTCTTGATAGTCCAATCTTCCAGCACTTGCACTACAGAACCTTCAGCCAATGCATCTTGAATGACAAAGTCATGGAAAATACCTACGCCTAGACCTTCTTTCACACCTTTTAGTCGCATTTGCGAATGGTTCACAGCGTAACGTCCGCTGACGGGTACTGTGTAAAACTCATCATCTTTAAGGAAGTCCCAAATGTGGTCTTTATCTGTTTCTGCAAGGTATAAGCAGTCGTGCTCAGAAAGCTCGGTAGGGTGGTGAGGGATTCCTTTGGCATCTAAATAGTCGGGGCTCGCACATAACACGAGGTTTGTTTTTCCAAGTTCTTTCAATACCAAACTCTCGTCAGGTTTGTCGGTAAGGCGAAAGGCAATGTCGATGCCTTGGCGCAATATGTCGATGTCGCCATCGGCGGCTCTTAACTTGAGTTGAATCTCAGGGTACTGATTCAAGAATGGAACAACGAAAGGCTGTAGCACGGAGTTCAAGAAGGCTTCTGGCGCTGCTACCGTTATAGAGCCTGCAGGTTCAGTATGGTCAGAGGTAGAAAGCTCAACCGCTTGTTGCGCCGCATTAATCATGACCACGCTTTGGTCGTATACCAACTGACCGGCCTGCGTGATGATCAATGTACGAGTGGTTCGCTCGAACAGCTTTACTGAGAGCGCTTTTTCTAGCCGTGTGATCAATTTACTCAACGCTGAAGGTGTAACGCCTAGCTGTTTTGCTGCGGCGGTAAAGCTCCCCTCATTCACAACTAAGATAAACGAGGCGAGATCGGGAAGTAGGGCGATGAGTTTTGGGTTAATCATAAGTATCCAGTTGGGCTAGTTTCGACGGTGAGCTTATTGACAATTGTGAGTGATTTACTTTGATTTGTGAATCAATTTCATTAATTACTTGGCGTGATTGCTCTGATTGCTCTGATTGCTCTGATTGCTCTGATTGCTCTGATTGCTTGGTGTGTTTTGCTTTTCATTTCATCGGTTTTCATCTCATCGGTTTTCATCTGTATAGCGGAGTTGCTGATGCACATTCTGAGAGAAGCGGATAATCATCACCATATCGTCCTGAGATGAAAAATAGAGATCTGATATGAAAGTGAAATTAGACCGAAATTGAAGGTGATTTGGCGTTTAAAAGAGCAAGTGAAGGTCGTTAATGTGCCCTGTGTCACTGGGATTAACTATTATTCATGCCTGTAATTCATTAATGTTTTTCCAACTAAAGGGATAATCGAGAAGGGGATGTTCAACTAGAATAGGGGTATAAGTTTTACAGTGTAAATGATCGAATTGAAATCGTTTACATCCCCTACATAATGCGGCGCGCGATGCTGCTGAATAATAATTAGGAAGGAATAGACAATGTCTTCTGCATTTTACCAACAGATTCAAACTCAAATCGAAGAAGTTAAAGAAGAAGGTCTTTACAAGTCTGAGCGCATTATCACTTCTGCACAAAAAGCAGCGGTTTCTATCTCGACTGGTGAAGAAGTACTAAACTTCTGTGCAAACAACTACTTAGGTCTTGCTAACCACCCAGCTCTTATCGAAGCAGCTAAAGATGGTATGGATCAGCACGGTTTTGGCATGGCTTCAGTACGTTTCATCTGTGGTACTCAAGACTCTCACAAAGAACTAGAGCAAAAGCTATCTACGTTCCTTGGTAAAGAAGACACTATCCTTTACACATCTTGCTTTGATGCAAACGCTGGCCTATTCGAAACGATTCTAGGCAAAGAAGACGCAATCATTTCTGATGCTCTAAACCACGCATCTATCATTGATGGTGTTCGTCTGTGTAAAGCAATGCGCTTCCGTTACTCGAACAACAACATGGAAGAGCTAGAGCAGCAACTTATCGCAGCTAAAGAAGCGGGCGCTCGTCACACGCTTATCGTAACTGACGGCGTGTTCTCAATGGACGGCGTAGTCGCTAACCTTCCTGCTATCTGTGACCTTGCTGATAAGTACGGCGCACTAGTGATGGTTGATGACTCTCACGCAGTTGGCTTCATGGGCGAAAACGGCGCAGGTACTCACGAGTTCCACAACGTTGTTGACCGTATCGACATCATCACAGGTACGCTTGGTAAGGCAATGGGTGGCGCTTCAGGCGGTTACACTTCTGGTAAGAAAGAAGTAATCGACTGGTTACGTCAGCGTTCTCGTCCATACCTATTCTCTAACTCTGTTGCTCCTGCAATCGTATCGGCGTCTATCCGCGTTCTAGATCTTCTAGCGGAATCTGGCGACCTACGTATTCAACTATGGGAAAACTCTGCTCACTTCCGTACTCGTATGGAAGCTGCGGGCTTCACTATGGGCGGTGCTGACCACGCAATCATCCCAATCATGCTGGGTGATGCAAAAGTTGCGGCTGAATTCGCAGAGCGCGCACTAGAGAAAGGCATCTACGTGGTAGGTTTCTCTTTCCCAGTAGTACCAAAAGGCGCAGCTCGTATCCGTACGCAAATGTCTGCTGCGCACTCTCGTGAGCAACTGGATCGCGCAATTGATGCGTTCATCCAAGTTGGTAAAGACATGGCTATCATCTAATTTTAAAGGGGTGCCTTTGCATCCTTTGATTAGATAGAACAACACCCAATAGAACATATAGATTTTTGATTCTCGCCTTACTGTTAGGCGAGATGAACTGGATAACATTATGAAAATTAAAGCACTTTCTAAGCTTAAGCCTGAAGAAGGCATCTGGATGACCGAGGTTGAAAAACCTGAAATGGGTCATAATGATCTTCTTATTCGTATTAAGAAAACTGCAATTTGTGGTACAGACGTACATATCTACAACTGGGATGAGTGGTCACAAAACACAATTCCAGTACCTATGGTAGTAGGTCACGAATACGTGGGCGAAGTTGTTGGCATCGGCCAAGAAGTTCGTGGTTTTGAAATCGGCGACCGTGTATCTGGCGAAGGTCACATCACATGTGGTCACTGCCGTAACTGTCGTGGCGGCCGTACTCACCTTTGTCGTAACACAACAGGTGTTGGTGTAAACCGCACTGGTGCGTTCTCTGAGTTCCTTGTGATCCCTGCGTTCAACGCATTTAAGATCCCAGCAGAAATCTCTGACGATCTAGCATCAATCTTTGACCCGTTTGGTAACGCAGTACACACAGCGCTTTCTTTCGACCTAGTAGGCGAAGACGTGCTAATTACTGGTGCTGGTCCAATTGGTATCATGGCTGCTGCTGTTGCTAAGCACGTTGGTGCTCGTCACGTTGTCATTACTGACGTAAACGAATACCGCCTAGACCTTGCTCGTCAAATGGGTGTAACTCGTGCAGTAAACGTGATGGAAGAGAAACTTGAAGACGTAATGTCTGATCTTGGTATGACAGAAGGCTTCGACGTAGGCCTAGAAATGTCTGGTAACCCATCAGCGTTCAACAGCATGCTGACTAACATGAACCACGGCGGTAAGATTTCTCTGCTAGGTATTCCACCATCAGACATGGCAGTAGACTGGAACCAAGTAATCTTCAAAGGTTTGGTTATCAAAGGTATCTACGGTCGTGAGATGTTCGAAACGTGGTACAAGATGGCTTCACTAATCCAGTCAGGTCTAGATCTAACACCAATCATTACTCACCACTACAAAGTGGACGACTTCCAGAAAGGCTTCGACATGATGCGTTCTGGTATGTCAGGTAAAGTAATTCTTGATTGGGAATAATCTTTAACTGATTAACAAGATATTAGAAAGGCGACAGTTATTACTGTCGCCTTTTTTGTATTTTCGTCATGGCTAACACGGTAAGCTTTGTACTGACGGAACATATTTTTACTTTTCAGAAAAGTTAAATTGATCTGGTTTATATAAACAGGCGGAACGATTGGTATAGAATGCGATTAATTGAACTGCGAGCTAAAAAAGATGAACTCAAATCTTAAAGATATTTTTGATAAAAGCCGTCAAGAACTCCTTGATATGGGGCTTAGAGGGAATACATTACTTAATGTCGGCAAGGGAGCCAAAACTTTAGATATTGTTGATGAAAAGTCTGAACAAGTGTTTAAGCTCTTGGTTGGAGAATCAAAAACAATGTCATTTCTTTCTGCTCCAGATTCTCTGGATACAGAAGACAACAAGTCGATATCTTTAACTGATTTGACGACCCATCTTGAAGAAAGAAATGGTGATAAGAGGCATTCAGATAATGCCTTACAAACCCAATTATTCAGAAAGTCCTTAGACACCCGATTACTAAAGTTAAGCACAGAAGCCACTACATTTGTGCAAGAGCAGGGGGTTGACCTTCTTTATCTTGCGATGGGGTTCGTTAAGTGGTTTGAAGATGATAATTCAGACAAGCCTAGATACGCTCCTTTAGTGCTAGTACCTGTCGAAATTTTTAGAGCAGATGCGGGTGATACATACAAAATTCGCTACACAGAAAATGAGTTAGGAACAAACCTAACGCTTGCAGCAAAACTTAAAATGGAATTTGGTACTATACTCCCCGACCTTGAAGAAGGCGAAGATGGCTATGACTATCAAGGCTATTTAGATTTAGTGTCTACAGCTATCTCAGGCGAGAGACGTTGGTCAGTAGAGAGTGATAAAATTGTTTTAAGCTTCTTTTCTTTTGGTAAGTTCCAGATGTACCAAGACTTATCAGATGAAGTATGGCCTGAAGGTAAGAAGCCGTCAGAAAATGCACTGATTCAAAAGTTGTTTACTGAAGATTTTGAAAGTGATTCAACTTTGCTTGATTCAACACCGATGGACGTAAACCGTGTCGAAGAAGTCCAACTTGTTTTAGATTCTGATTCAAGCCAGACAGAGGCGGTGTTAGCTGCAAGAACAGGTGCTAACCTTGTTATTCAAGGCCCCCCAGGTACGGGTAAATCTCAAACGATTACTAACATCATTTCTCAAGCTTTAGCTGATAATAAAAAAGTGCTGTTTGTCGCTGAAAAAATGGCAGCTCTCGATGTCGTAAAGCGCCGCCTAGACAACTGTCATATCGGTGATTCTGTTTTAGAGTTGCACTCTCATAAAGCAAACAAGAAGTCAGTACTTTCATCTTTAGAAAATACACTGCTGCAACACGCTCCAATCACGCCAGAACGAAGTGAAGATATTGATCGCTTAGTCTCATTACGTAATAAGTTAGATGATTACTGTCAGTCGATTAATGAAAGTATTGCTAATACGGAAGTGAGCTATCACGATGCGCTCGGTTATAGATCTCAGCTTGAGCGTATCATTATCGAAGCCTCAATCGCGACAGGTGATCTACCCAGTAAAGATTTTGATTTGAACGTATGGGACAAGAGCTACTACTTGTCTGCTTTAGCAAAGATAACGGAAGTTGTTGATTATTTGGCTGAACATAATGCTCCAAGCTTAAATTTGTTCTCATCAACAAGCCTTACCGATTATTCACCTGCTGATGATAAGTTGGCTCAAAATTTGGTTTCCGAACTCAAGAGCACACAAGAAAAAATCATAACCCAAATTACAAAGCTTCACTCTTGTGCTGATTATGTAACACCGATCACCAATTACACTGATTGTGTATCAGTATTTGAAGGTTTATCTCTCATTGCAGATAGACCAGAGCTTGAAAGTGTCGATGCGAACTCTTCTGCTTGGGAGTCTAAAGGCGATGTAATACTCGATTTTGCTCTTCAAGGTGCGACACTTCAGGACCAAAAATCTGAGTTATCGACTCATTTTGTGGATAACGCTTTAGATTATGATTGGATACCTATTCGTGGCTCGCTTCTTACTACTGGTCAGAAATGGTGGCGCTTCCTATCTGGCGACTATCGCCAAGCAAAAAGCACTTATACAGGGATGTGTAAGAGTGGCTTGGTTGGCGGGGCGAGCGATTGGATTGAGAAAATTGATACCGTGCTCAAATATCGCTCGACACAAAAGCATTTTGTTGAATCTGCTCAGCTTGCTATTGATACCATCGGTAGCCACTTCAAAAGTGAAAGCACTGACTGGAAAGCTATCTTAAAACCGCTTCAGTGGGTTAACCAATGCCATGTAGGAATAAAGTCTGGCTCGCTTGATAGTAGTCTGGCTCAGTACTTAGACCCATCAAAGGAAATTGGCTTTTCAACCATCGAACTCGAGCAAGTAAAAGAGTTAATCAGTCAGCGTAATGAGGTCATGGGTCAGTTGGCTTCTTTACTCCAGCTAGACTTGGCGAATTTTATCGTTCGATGTGACTCTCTACCTTGTGATGGTGTTGAGTTATTCGATACTGATCTTCAAAAATTTTACCCTTTAACCCGCTTTAATCGCTTAGCTTCAGAGCTAGACAGTGTTGGGCTTTGTGACTGGAGAAAGAAAGCATTTGTATGGTCAGACACACCTACTTTAATTCGTGATTGTTTCAAGTTTACGTTTTATAGCGCATTGGTTGAACACCAGTATGATTCACGAGATGAGATCCGCTACTTCGATCGTGTAGAGCACGAAAAGCAGATTGAGCAGTTTAGCGCTATTGATGGTCAATTGTTTCACTTTGCTCAAGAAACCTTAGTGAAACAACTTTATGACAATCTACCGAATCCGTCAGCAAGAGGTGAGGTAGAAACGTTAAGACGTGAGTTCAATAAGAAACGCCGTCAGATGCCAATTAGACGCTTGCTTAATAAATCAGGTCGTGTGATCCAGCAGACCAAGCCAGTGTTTATGATGAGTCCTATGTCGATTGCAACTTACTTAGAGCCAGGAGTTGTTGAGTTTGATTTAGTTATCTTCGATGAAGCCTCACAAGTTAAAGTTGCTGATGCGCTTGGAGCTATCATGCGTGGCAAACAAGTTATCGTGGTAGGTGATACCAAGCAAATGCCACCAACAAGTTTCTTTGGTAAGCAATTAGTCTTGGATGATGAAGATGCAGAAGAAAGCGTTACAGCAGATATGGAAAGTATTCTGGGAATGTTCTTAGCATCAGGGACTCCAGAGAAAATGCTGAAATGGCACTATCGTAGTCGCCATGAATCCTTGATTGCGGTGTCTAACCAAGAGTTTTACGACAACAAGTTGATGATTTTCCCGTCATCGGGCATCAACCCTCATGCAAAAGGCTTAAGCCTTAACTACTTGCCAAATACTACGTACGATCGTGGTGGTTCAAGAAGCAATATGGGCGAAGCCGCAGCGGTTGCAGAGGCCGTGATTAGACACGCAAAGACAACACCAAATCAAACATTAGGTGTTGTTGCATTCAGTACTGCTCAGCGTGATGCCATCCTTCTAGAGGTTGAGCGATTAAGAAAGACGAATCCAGACCTAGAACATTTCTTCGGAGAGCATGAAGAAGGAGAAGATTTCTTCGTTAAAAACCTTGAGAACGTGCAGGGTGATGAGCGTGATACCATTTATATCAGCATTGGATATGGTAAAACGAACGAAGGCCGCTTACCCATGAGTTTTGGCCCACTAAACAGTGATGGTGGTGAGCGAAGACTCAATGTTCTTATTTCTCGTGCTCGTATGTGTATGGAGGTGTTTAGTAACTTCAAAGGTGATGAAATGCCAACGACGGATGCATCTCCCTTTGGCGTTAGAGCGTTAAAGAACTTCTTACATTATGCAGAAACAGGTGATTTAGTTAAGAGAGAAGAAACAGGCAAAGGACCTGATTCGCCGTTTGAAGAAGAAGTTATATCATCAATTCGCTCTTTGGGTTATCAAGTTCAGCCGCAGGTAGGTTGTGCAGGCTTTTACATTGATATTGCTGTCCGAGATCCAAATAAGCCAGGTCGTTATATGCTTGCAGTAGAGTGTGATGGTGCGACATATCACAGTTCGAAAAGTGCTAGAGATCGTGACCGTATTCGTCAAAGTGTGCTTGAAGGACTTGGCTGGCGCTTCCATCGTATTTGGAGTACTGATTGGTTCCGTAATCGACATAAAGAGACGGAAAGACTTGATGACGCCATCAAGTCTACGATTGCGTATTATGAAGCCTACGATTCAGAGCCTGTTGCTAAAGAGGCTATAAAATCAAAGCCAAAAGCTGCGATTGAAAGAGTCGAAGTTGAACATCAGTCATCAGCCGCTGTGTATCAAACATTCCCAATAGAGCAATTGAGCTTGAGTCTTGGAGATCTTATTCCAGATGTTAGAACAGCAACGTTAGCGGAGGATATTCTGAAGGTAGTAAAGCTTGAGTCGCCAATTCATGTGAAACAGCTAAGCATTCGTTTGTTGTCTGCGGTTGGCAGTTCACGAAGTGGTGCTCGTATCAATCGTGCGATTCTTGATGGAATAAGCTTACTCAACAGACAAGGGAGTATTGAGCTAGACGGTGAGTTTATTATAGCTAAGAGCTACGATGAAATTACGATTCGCAATCGATCTGAATTGCCATCAAATGAACGAAAGTACGATTTAATTTATGACGGTGAAATTGCAAAAGCAGCAGTAGATACTGTTAAGGACACTTTCTCTATATCGTGCGATGATCTGATAAAATCAGTGACTGAAGTGTTAGGTTTCTCTATGACGAGTAAAGCCATGAAGGTAAGAACTGAAGCAATACTGTTAGAGCAAGTTAACTCAGGACACTTGACCGCTCAAGGTGATGTTATCCAAGCCTCAACATGATGCTCTTTAGTCTGTCAGGTAAAATAATCCTAGATTTAGGATAAGCTTTAGTTGATCAACAATTACAAAGGCGACAGTGAAAACTGTCGCCTTTTCGTTTTTGGATCTCACTAAAATGGGCGACATGCTCAAGGAACAGTCACCCATAGAACGTCTTACTTTGGTGAGTTCCTAACCCATGCAGTAGCGATTGGATTAGATGAAGAATTACCTAAGTTAGCTCGGCTACCGACAGCCATCAAGAATGACTGAGTCCCGTTTAGCTTTCTTCTTCCTCAAAGCCATCTGCATAGCCTTTTGGTGGCGGTGTCCAACCTCGTTCGGAGTGAGAGTGCTTGTCTGAACGGTCTTTTTTCATATCTTCTTTCATTGCTTCTTCAAGGTGAATAAAGATTTGTCGGTAGTTGTTGTCGTAGCGCGGGTTCTCTTCTGCCTCAGACCAAGCTTGGTAAAGCTTTTCAGACTTACGGCTTTCAACACGTTGATACGTCGATTTTTGCTGTTCGACGAAGAATGGGTGATGACCTAAAGAACGCAAGGCTTCTGCGCCCATTTCAAGTGCCGAGTGGTACGTTTCTGAGACTACAGAATCTGCACCGGCTTCTCGTAGGCGGTAACTGTGACCACGGTCGAACGCACGCGCTAAGATTTTCACGTTAGGGTAGGTGTGTTTAACGTACTTAACCAACTCAACGCTTGAGTCTTGGTTATCGATCGCGACGACAAGCATTGCCGCTTCTTCGATACCTGCGGTGTGCAATAAGTCATGACGAGTGGCATCACCAAAGTAAGATTTGATATTGATGGAGCGTAACAAATCTACTTGGTTGGCTTGGTGATCCAAAACCACAGTATTGACATCATTCGACACCAATAAGCGGTTAACAATCTGACCAAAGCGACCAATACCCGCAATGATGACGGTGCCTTTTTCTTCGATAGTATCGGCTTCTCGATCGTTAGATTTTTGTTCGTAACGAGGAAGTATTACTTTATCAAATAGAATGAATAAACCTGGTGTTAGGAACATTGAAAGAGCAACAACCAGCGACAGAGTTTGGACTATATCCGCGGGCAATACGTGGTTTTGAGCCGAGAAGCTCAGTAGTACAAACCCAAATTCACCGGCTTGCGCCAAGCTCAATGTAAACAACCATCGGTCGCTATTTTTGATTTTAAAGATCAGCGCCAGTGTGAACAGAACTGATGCTTTGAGTGCCATTACGCCAAGCGTTAAGCCAATGATGAGCACAAAATCATTAAACAGAACACCAAAATCGATTCCAGCACCTACCGTAATGAAGAATAAACCAAGCAACAGCCCTTTGAATGGGTCAATGTTGGATTCCAGTTCGTGTCTGAACTCGCTGTTAGCCAAAACTACACCGGCAAGGAAGGTACCCAAAGCCGGCGAGAGACCGACCAGGCTCATCAGCGCAGCAATGCCAATAACCAACATCAGTGCGGTTGCAGTGAAGATCTCTCGCAGGCCAGAGCTTGCAACAAAGCGGAAGAGGGGACGACTTAGATAATGTCCACCCACAACCACGATGGCGATGGAAGCGGTAATAACAAGGCCATATGCCCAACTAGGTAGCCCTGCAACTAAACTTAACTCATCGTGATGTGCTGCGGTTTCTGCTGCACTCTCTGCTAAGGCTACCAGTTCAGGAAGAGCAAGTAGAGGAATGAACGCCAACATTGGAATAACGGCAATATCTTGGAACAGTAGTACTGAGAAAGCGTTTTTGCCGCCTTCTGTTTTAGACAACCCTTTTTCATTGAATGTTTGTAGAACAATCGCGGTTGATGACAGTGCGAAGATCAAACCTATGGTGAGCGCGATCGTCCAAGGTTGTTCAAAGAACAGAGCAATACCCATGACTATCGCGGTCGTACCACCAATTTGCAGGCCACCCAGTCCCATAAGACGGTTTCTCATTGCCCAAAGCATCTTAGGCTCAAGTTCCAGCCCAACTAAGAACAACATCATCACCACGCCGAATTCAGCAAAGTGTTGAATCGTTGTGGTCTCTTCGCCTACTAAGCCGATAATTGGACCAATCACAACACCAGCAATCAGGTAGCCAAGCACTGAACCGAGGCCAAGCCTCTTGGCGATAGGGACGGCGATGACTGCTGCTAGCAAATAGATAAATGCTTGTAGAAAGTATCCTGTCATGATTTAACCTCTGCTCATCAGTTGATCAACGTAATGATTTAGCTTTTCAGCCTTACTTGCTTTTTTAAGGTCGACTTCGCCAGCAACAAACGCTTCTAAAAGCACTTTATAGCTGTTTACGTGATCTTGAATCCGGCCTTCTTCCAACGCAGTACGTGAACCAAATAAAGCCAATGGGGCTAAGTAGTTCATGCCGCACAAGGAAGCAGTTTGCTCGATTGGATGAAGCAGTTCACGTATGGTGAAGTGGTTATAACCGTCAGTCTGATAAGCATCTTTCTTGCCGCCAGCGGTGATACTGCATAACAAGCTTTTACCTTGCAGTTCATTACCGTCGGTGCCGTAAGCAAATCCGTACTCTAGGACGAGGTCTTGCCACTCTTTAAGAATCGCGGGTGTTGAGTACCAATATAGTGGGAATTGAAAAATGATGATGTCATGGTCCAATAGGCGTTTTTGTTCACGGTCGATGTTGACCTTGAATGTCGGATACTCAGCATAGAGGTCGACACAGGTAACTCCGTTAATGCGCTTGGCTTGTTCAAATAAGGGTTTGTTAGCTTCAGAGCGATGCTGAGAAGGGTGGGCGAATAGCACCAAAACTCGATTTTTTGACATATAACCCTCTTTGTCCATTAACGAATAATATTTATTGGAATTATAGATATACAATAATAGAAGATTGGTTGAACAACAACGAATTAGCCCATACTTATCTATTTAGATGCGTGTGTTTTTAGGCACTTAATTATATAAAACATCCGTCAATTTGAGTATTTCCGTCACAAGCCGTCGATGACTGAGTAAAACTAATTATTCACGAATAGTAAAAGCGAATATGGGCATTTTATGTCACCGTTGGTGGGTAACGTAAACAATCCAATAACCCTACATAGAACAACAATGAATAAAGGAAAAACTATGAGCATGGACTTGCGTCAACAATGTGATTTGTTGCTTTCCGGTCACCGAGAACCGACTCCAGCACAAACATTCGCTCAGATGGCTGAATGGTGTAAGACACACAATGTGCGCCATGATAGCTACGGTGATGGTGAGTTTATCGAGAGTTTCGAAAACAAAGTCGCGGAACTGCTCGGCTATGAAGCGGCCGTATTTGTGATTACCGGCACCATGAATCAACCCACAGCATTAGAAATTGCGTGCCAAGAGAAAAGAACTCCAGTAGTGGCGATGCATGAATCTAGTCATATTATGCGTCATGAACGCCAAGGGTATCAGCTCCAAAACCGCTTCAACGTACTGCCTGTTGGTAATGTATTTCGCACTTGGAATGTCGACGACTTAAAGGCTTGGCCTGATGAAATTGCAGCCGCTCTATATGAATTACCCATGCGTGAAATCGGCGGCCAATTACCTGAATGGGATGAGCTTGAAGCGATCAAGCACTACTGCAAAGAACAATCGATTCACCTTCATATGGATGGTGCACGTTTGTGGGAGTGCGGAGCGTATTACCAAAAGCCTTATAGCGAGATTGCGAAGGGTTTCGATACGGCTTATGTTTCGCTCTACAAAGGGTTAAACGGCCTTGGTGGTTCACTATTATTAGGTGATAAGGCTTTTGTAGAAAAAGCTTCAGCATGGATGAAGCGACAAGGCGGTAATGTGTACCATAGAACGCCTTATGTGGTATCGGCGGCCATGCAGTTTGACCAACGACTCGAGTTAATGCCAGCTTTGTATGATCGTACTAAGCAGCTTTACCAAATCTTATTGGATTACCCTCAATTCAAAGTGAACCCGCAGCAACCGCAGGTCAACATGCTTCACCTATATTTACCTGTCAGCTATGAAGACGGCATTATTGTGAGAGATAACATAGCGAAGAAACACAAGATTTGGATAGGAAATCCAGCGATCAGTGAGTTGCCAAACCAATGCAAGATTGAATGGTATGTAGGGGATAACTTACTAAATTTACCAGATCATGAGCTGATCGACGTTCTAGATTTTATTAGCGAAGAGCTGATTTGATTAACGAAGAGCTGATTTGGTCACGGAAGAGTTGAGTTGATTACAGAAGAGCTGACTGAAGAAAAACTGATCTAATTGGAACTGAAATGGATATGGGAAAGGGTTCCTATATCCATTTATATAGCTAGGATGTCCGGCTCTGTTACATATACTGGTTGATGTACACGTCGACTAAGAACATGAACACTGGGACTGTGCTGAGAAGTCCGAAGAAGACGATTGGCACCCAGTTTTTCATTTTCTTTTTAGGTTGCTCAGTGTTGTTCATAAATTCGGCCTTCAATTAGTTGTTGTAGCTATTGTAGCTGTTTAGCTTTGTGGTACTAAAAATCTAAGAGCATGGTATCAAATAAAATCGATGATCCCTATGCGGATTTGGCGTTTCGTGGTGTGTATCAATCACAGGAAATGTAGGTGATTCATAATCGGTTCATAAAGACTCAATAATAATGAACCTATTAGAACAAGTATTGCCTTACTCGGCATATGAAATAAACAGTATTCAAAGATTTGGAGAAGACAACATGAGAACAATAGGAAACATCATTTGGTTTCTGTTTGGTGGCGTATTTATGGGATTGGCATGGTGGTTCTTCGGACTGCTCGCATTCCTCACCATCGTTGGTATTCCATGGGGTAGAGCGTGTTTTGTAATGGGTAACTTCTCATTCTTCCCATTTGGTCAAGAAGCGATTTCACGTGATGAATTGACCAATGAAACTGACATCGGGACCAGCCCACTTGGTATGATTGGTAACATCATTTGGTTCTTATTTGCTGGAATCTGGTTGGCGATTGGTCACATCATGTCAGCAGTAGCGTGTTTCATTACTATTATAGGTATTCCGTTTGCGATTCAGCACCTTAAGCTCGCGGTTATCTCATTGGCGCCAATCGGTAAAACCGTTGTCGACAAGCGTGAAGCAGAAGCGGCACGAGTAAGAAACTACAAGGGTTAAGACTACAGCTTAAGCCTAATATAGAACTGAAAAAGCACATCACATGATGTGTTTTTTTTGTGTCCATGTATTTATCTCACGATGCCCGCCTCTCACAAACACTCACTAGATACTGTTCCACTAGACATTGTTGAACAAGACTTCAAGCCTAAGGGTGATGTTGGCTTCTTCGGTGTGTTTCTCATAGGGCTCTCGTTCCCATTGATAGCGCGGAATCAATTCGTAGAACAGCCACTCTTTCCAAACGTTTTCTCGGTAGGTTATCGACACTTGTGAATATTCGTAGTGGTTATACGGTTCGCTGGTTGCTGTGATCGTGGCGCTGTATTGTAGAGCTTGGTCTTGAGAAAGGTAGTGATACAAAGTTAGCCCCGTACCATACTCCCAGCCTTTAAAGTCGTCGTTATAACCTGCAAAGTTCGACCATCGTGCTAAGAAGTCATCACTCAAAGAAAGATCAAAATCGATATCAGTGATCTCGCCAGTTTCTTGCTTTTCTTGATACACACGTTGGGTCAGCCTGAATACGACATCGGTGGTGAGAGGGTAGGTAAAGCGATAACGAGCTTCAATCCTCGGGCGCAGTGTCGCTTTGATATTGAAGCTACTGTAACCCTTGGCATAAGCATCGTAACGTAGGCCGAGTGCGCTCTCTAATTCCTCTGAATCTTGCGGAAAGAAATCGAAGAACTCTTCATCGCTGACAGATTCGTAGATTAATTTTAGGCGCTTACTCGCAAAGGGAAGATGTAAACGTGCGTTGAGCTTGGTTGAGTAGTCGACGTCACCACCTTCTGAGTAAATAAAATCGTTGTACCAACGCACCGAGGTACCAGCTCTGGCATCTTCGGTAATGCGATCATCGACAAAGAAGCTATCGAACCAGAGTGCGGGTTGGCAAAATTTACTGTTCAGGAAATGGTAAGCCTTTTCGACTGGGGCGTCTTCTAACGGCTGACTGTGACACTCATTTTGTTCCTCTGCTTGAGCTGAGTGTACAACGAGTGAAGCTAATAATGAGGTGCTAGCTATCCAACGACTCAATGGAACCTATTTGTTAGTCTATATATCAATAGTTTGACTATAACCAAGCGATCGCAACAATGCGACTTTTTCGTGGTGAGTCGCTATTGATTAACGGTTCTAGGGCGTGGGGAAGGTAAAGATTTGAAAGGTATCGGACAGATAAAAGAAAACGGGCTCAGAAGGTGAGCCCGTTTGTTTAATCATTGGTTGTTAGCAAGAGTCTTGTGTTTCTAGCTCGAATAACTTGTCGCTAGATTACATTGCCGCTTCGAAGATCGCTGAGATTTCTTCGTGAGTTGCTTGTTTAGGGTTAGTGAAACCACAAGCGTCTTTTAGTGCGTTGTCAGACAGAGTCGGGATGTCTTCTAGTTTCGCACCAAGTTGCGCGATACCAGTTGGGATGTTCACGTCATTTGCTAGTTGAACAATCGCGTTGATAGCTGCTTCTGCGCCTTGCTCTGCTGTCATACCTTCAACATTCACACCCATTGCTTTTGCCACATCACGTAGACGCTCAGGGCAAACTTGCGCGTTGTAGCGTTGAACGTGTGGCAGCAAGATAGCGTTACATACACCGTGTGGAAGGTCGTAGAAACCACCTAGCTGGTGCGCCATTGCGTGAACGTAGCCAAGAGAAGCGTTGTTGAATGCCATACCAGCCATGAACTGCGCGTAAGCCATTTGCTCACGAGCTTCAATGTCTTCACCGTGTGCAACTGCTGTTCTTAGGTGCGCTTGCACAAGTTCAATTGCTTTAATTGCTACAGCGTCTGTAATTGGCGTTGCTGCGATAGAAACGTAAGCTTCGATTGCGTGCGTTAATGCATCCATGCCAGTTGCAGCAGTTAATGATGCAGGTTTAGCTAGCATTAATTCAGGGTCGTTTACTGAGATAAGCGGTGTTGTGTGCTTATCAACAATAGCCATCTTAATGTGACGAGCTTCGTCAGTAATGATGCAGAAACGCGTCATTTCAGAAGCCGTACCTGCTGTTGTGTTGATCGCAATTAGAGGCATCATTGGCTTTTCAGACTGATCAACGCCTTCGTAATCTGCAATCTTGCCACCGTTAGAAGCAACCAGAGCGATGCCTTTTGCACAATCGTGTGGCGAACCACCACCGAGAGAAACAACAAAGTCACAATCGTTGTCAGTCAGTAACTCTAGACCATCGTTCACGTTCGTGATGGTTGGGTTTGGTTGAGTGCCGTCGAATACAACTGCGTCTACGCCACGCTGGCTAAGGAGGTCTTGTACCTGCTTAACTACGCCAATTTGGTTAAGGATCTTATCTGTTACGATAAGACCTTTTTTGAAGCCTTGAGACTGAATGCTATCAGCAGCATCCTTCAAACAGCCAGTACCCATGAAGTTGATTGTAGGGATATAAAATGCAGTAGACATTGGAAAACTCCGTTAATTATGATTTTTTATTTCCTACATGTTGTCGGCATTCAAGTGGTCGACCATTGATCTGGAACAATTTTGATTCCGAACTACCACTTTATGGCTAGTTGTTGTGATGGGGCTCATATAGCAATCGTTTTTATGGTTTCCTGGTGTGTTCTTTGTCAGTAATGGACAGTGCTAGATTGACTAAATAACAAGCAGAATTTCGTTTATATCACTATGAAAAGTAAGGCTTTTAATCAAAGGTTTCTCTAGTTATCTTGTGTCTACTTTTTATCGGAGTCATCACTGCATTGAACTTGAGGCTCTTGTACTTCTTCAGACTCAGCCTTGTCCTCTGGCTCCTCGTCATAGTATTTGACAAGAAAAGGGGTGAGCATGACAGATGACGGTAAAAAGTGCTTCATAATACCTCCCGGTACCTATGTGTATTTCTTGTATGGTATTGGTTTAATATGTGGCAAAATTTGCGATACATCATGACTTGTTGCTTGTTTTCTATAAATTCTTAGAACTATATACAGGCTCACAAAATTGAGAGTAAAGTGATGCTCCGCCCTTTGAGGGCAATAATAAAAACCAACACAAAAACAACGCAGACACTGCTCAACAGCGCGAATAGTAGGAAATAAAATGAAGTACGATTGGATATTCTTTGATGCAGATGAAACCTTGTTCCACTTTGATGCTTTTCGAGGAATGAAGCTGATGTTCTCCCGTTTTGGTGTGGATTTCGGCGAGCAAGATTATGCTGCTTATCAGAAGGTTAATTTACCACTTTGGGTCGATTACCAAGATGGTCGCATTACTGCTGACCAATTGAAGCACACGCGCTTCGAAAGCTGGGCTGAAAAATTAGAGACAACAACCGCTGCTTTAAACAGTGCATTCCTAATGGCGATGGCGGATATCTGTTCTTTGTTACCGGGTGCACAAGAGTTAATGGAGTCTTTAAAAGGCAAAGTGAACATGGGCATCATTACTAACGGCTTTACAGAGCTTCAGTCTATCCGTTTAGAGCGCACAGGAATGACGGATTACTTTGATCACGTGATTATTTCTGAAGAGGTTGGGGTCGCTAAACCGGATACCGAGATTTTTGAATATGCGCATAAGCTGGTTGGATTGCCATCAAAGCAGAGAGTATTGATGGTCGGAGATAACCCACATTCAGATATTTTAGGTGGGCTAGATTTTGGCATCGAAACGTGTTGGTTAAACAGCCAAGAAAAGGCAACGCCAGCGGGTATTAACCCACACTATCAGGTTAAGTCTCTGGCTGACCTGCAAGCACTTTTGTTGGCATAACAGCTAAGTGCTAACTGCTTTTAGATTCTTGAGTGAATGATTGATAGCCGAGTACAGTTATGTGCTCGGCTACTTATTTTTACTTACTGCAACTTATCGATAGTGGTGTTTAAGCCTACCTTTGCTTTAAGCTCGCTTTGACTACCCAATTACAATAAAAATAAGGAAGAGGCGTGCTGAAATCTCATCGCCATAGCTGCTACGGCATTGCTGCCATTTTACTTTGGAGCTGCTTAATTGCGCTGTCTCGTAGCGTATCAGAACAACTGGGCCCAATTGGTGGCGCAGCCAGTCTTTATACGGTGAGCTCACTTTTGTTGGTCTGTGTTATGGGGTTACCTAAGCTATCGCGCTTCTCTAAATCGTATTTGATGATCGGTGGTGCCTTATTCGTTTGCTACGAGATCTTCTTGGTTCTGGCTTTAGGAATGGCAAATAGTCGACATCAAGCCTTAGAAATGGCCGTTATCAACTATCTATGGCCTGCACTAACGGTGTTGTTTGCGGTATTGCTGAGCGATAAAAAGATCAACTGGTTGGTTTATCCAAGTATCGTCTTGGCGTTCTTTGGTGTGGCTTGGAGTATCAGCGGCGATCAAGGGCTTTCTGTCGATCAAATCGCGGCTAATATTGCGACGAATCCTAAAACCTATTCGATGGCATTCTTCGGCGCGATTATTTGGGCGGTGTATTGTAATTACACCCAACGTGTTGCCAAAGGTCAGAATGCGATTGTGCTTTTCTTTATCGCTACCGCGGTCACTTTGTGGATCAAATACGCATTGAGTGATGAAACCGGTATGGTGATGACTTCAAGTGCTGCAATTGACTTAGTACTTGCTGGGGCTTGTATGGGGGCTGGTTACGCGCTTTGGAATACGGCGATATTGGGTGGCAATATGGTCTTCCTCGCCACTATGTCTTATTTCACGCCTATCTTCGCGACCTTACTGTCTTCTATGATTCTAGGCTTGTCATTGAGCATGAGTTTTTGGCAGGGCGTTTGTATGGTGACGATCGGTTCACTGGCTTGCTGGTGGGTAACCAGAGACAAAAAGCCGACGGTTAAGGCGTCGGCTTCTGAAGAGGTTCAGTCTTGAGTGTTGAACTTAAGAGAGAATGCTCTTAACTCGCGATATTGAGGTTCAATTGAAGCTCATATGGCATCTTCGATAGGCGTCGCTTAAGTTGGCGGCGCGTACGTTCAATATCATCGACCGCAATCGCTTGTTGGTCGTTGGTATGAATATCAACGTTGATTCTTAATTCAGGACCAACCTTAGTCACACCCATTAGCTCCAAATCTTGATCCGCATCTTTGTCTACAGCGACAACATTCTTATCTACCGCGTCACAAATGTCTTTGGTTGCCGACATCATTAGCAGCTCACGCATTGCTTCTCGTAACATGTCGAACGGCACTTTGATGAAGTAGAAAGACATCAGCAACATCATCATTGGGTCGGCATATACCGCGTATTCAGCAAACGGAGAGTAATCCACCAACCAAGCAACAACGAAACCTGCCGTAACTGCCACACTCAAAAGCGTATCCATTTGCCACTGCTTTGACTCAGCTTGAATCAAACCTGAAGAAATACGTTTGCTCTTGTTAGCGATGTACCACCAAGCGTAACCACAACCCAATACGTTGAAAATACCAAACAGAGTTGCGATAGAAGCATCGACTTCACGACCGCCAGTCATCAGAGCACCAATCGCAGAGTAAAGCGAATAACCGACCACAAGTAGAATCACAATCGCTTTAATCGCGATTACGATTGGCTCAATGATTGCTCGACCGAACGGGAACTCCCTATCCGATGGGCGATTAATGTATTTCGAAGCAGCTAGTGACAATAAAGTTAACAGTAAACTGATAAGAGAATAGACACCGTCAAATACTATGACTAGAGAGCCAACGAGAAGACCCAACACCAATCCGCCAATTGCGAAGCCTGATGCTAAAAGGGCTGAGAACAATAGTACTCGATTTTCGTTTTGGCTTTTCCTGTCACACATAATATTTTCCAGATGTTTTTGATAACTTCATTGTTCTAATATTGAGCTAGCTTTACAAACTTTATCTGATGACGTTTATATGTCGGTAACCCGTTTTATATTCAAGTTGTTATAATTCAATGGCTTAGCGGTATTCTTGGGTGTCAGTAAAATTGACGATGACTGTTTTTCAGGAAATGTGAAACTGACGTTAAATGGTTTATGATTAGTAAAACACATAGGTTGTGAAGGTCTCATAGTTTAGCCGTGTAAAGGATCAGGCTGTTAAGTTTACAGAAATCGCACTGAAACCTTACACCTTAAACTTGGGTTTGAACTTTGAATTTTGAACCTGATCATAGAGCCGAGCTGAATTTGAAAAGGAATGGATGAAGATGAAACTTGATGATCTCAACGATAGCGAGTTGTGGGTGATTGCTAACCCGATCATGGACAACTTGATGGAAGGTTCAACCAAGGTTGACCATGCTCAGCACTGCCGAGATTTTACGCAGCGCATGAAGGATATTGTGACGCCTGAGTATCTGGAAAAGGTGTGTCATCATTATCAGCACAGCAACGGATTTTTTGCTGAACGTGAACCAGTGGCGCTATTCAGACGCTCAGATTCCATCGCCTTTGTTTGGAAGCAAGCGTATACCATTGCGAAAGGTGAGTTTGTGGCAGAAATGGTGCTGGTTGAAGAAGACGGACGCTATTTAGTGGATCACGTGATGGTCTTCTAAAGAGAGGGCTTTTTATTTGTTAGATGATTTTAAGTGTCGAGATTGAACATTATCTGACACTTTAGAAATCAAACAAGTAATCGCTGATCTGATCCGCTAACCAATTCATACCTGGGTGTTCCGCCATACCTGCCGCGGTAAACATACAGTAGTCTTCTTGAGTCAGGCCATAAGTGTGCTTGATCACCGCCAGTTCTTGTTCACGCAATAAATGGCGTATCAATGGCTCAGGCATTACGCCCCATGCATCTTCTCGTAGAATCGTATCCAACATAAAGTCGAAGCTAGAGAAGCCGATGTATCGGCGAGAGAAGGGCTCAAGCTCAGGGTTATCTTTTTCATTGAGATAAACCATGGTCGCTTGCATCGAATTTCTCAGTACTTCATCCGACACTCTTCGCATCGCACTTAAATCATGTCCTTTCTTACATACCGACATCATTCGGATCTTGCCGAGTGGGTTGTAGATAATTCTTGGATCATCGACACGTTCGTAATCAACACCAAACGCAAAATCAACTTGCTGAGTTTCGACAAGATTAGCCAAGTCGCCACTTGAAGCCAGAACGAAGTTAAAAGAAGTGGAAGGGTATTTGTTGTTTAGGGCGTGAGATAAACTTTGCCACATTTCATCGGGTAGGGAATCGTCGCGTGCGATCCAAATCTCGGCGTTGAATTCACCCGAAACATGTAAGCAGGTTTGTTTAATACGCGCTGCCGTCACTAGCATTCCTTCGCAATCTTTGTAAATCGCTTTGCCCGCTTCAGAGAGTTCAACGTGGTTGCCACTGCGTACGAACAATTCGACATCTAACTCTTTTTCCAAGGCTTTGATCGACATGCTCAGTTTGGTTCGGTTGCATTCTAGCTGTCGAGCAGCTTCAGAGACTGACCCTAAATCAGCAACTGAACAAAAGGCTTGGACTTGAGAAAGGTTCATTTCATTTCCATATTGAGCGGGTGGCGGTGCATATTATCTGAATATTGTGCTGACTATCTTAGAAATAGTCCATCTTTGCATGATAACTCTATGACGAATTGACTAATTTGGTTTATTCTGGGGGCGTTCCGAACCTACAAGAAGTAAAGATGGAGGCCATGATGGCGAAACAATGGGACGAGTACGCACCTGATTGGGATAACGATCCCGCTACTGCTGTATTCGCACAGTCCGCATTTGACCAGTTAACACAGCTCGTTGATTTGAACGGAACCCGTGTCCTTGATTTTGGTTGTGGTACAGGATTACTCAGCCAGAAAATATCTCCTTTTGCAAAAGAGATCATCGCTCTCGATATCTCAGAAGGGATGATTGAAGAGTTAGATAAAAAAGAGCTGTCTAATGTAGAGCCGGTCGTTGATATCTTATCGCGCGGACTTGCAGCCCAACACCCAGCATTCAGAAATCAGTTTGACTTAGTAGTAGCCTCTTCGGTATGTGGCTTTATTCCGAACCTACAAGACACGGTCAGCCTTATTTATACTCTGTTAGAAAACGATGGGGTTTTTGTACACTGGGATTGGTACTTAGAAAACGACAGCGAAGATTTTGGGGTCAGCGAACAGCGCTCCCAGAATGTATTGAGCGCAGCAGGTTTTTCGATTGTTGAAGTCTCAACACCGTTTTCAATCGGCACCCCACAAGGTACTTTGAAGGTACTGATGGGTGTAGGCCGTAAACAAGTGCTTCCTCATTTGTAATCGTGTGTATGCCTGAGTTGGCATTTAGAGTACTCATTTAAAATACTAAACCCACATTAATGGCTTTAAGGTCAGTTATGTGGGTTTTCTATTTTTGGTCGTTTGTGTTTTAAACAGACGAGCTGGTGAGTGCTTTTTAGTATCTTCACTATCACTATCACTATCACTATCACTATCACTATCAACGTTAACCTCTCTACTTCCCATTTCTTTCATCGATAAGCTAATTCTCCGGTAAGTAATAAATCACTTATTTCCATTTTGGAAATATAGCCTTGCATACATTTCATTAGTGGAAATGTACGTGTGAGAGATAAAATAAGCCCATAAAAATATTAAGGGTTTAATCATGAGCCACCAACCTGCGTCATCTACAGCTTCACCACTTTCAGATCAACAACAACGCTTTAGCAATATCATTTCAGATGCCAACCTGTCCCCAAAACAGAAGTCGAGCTATCTTGCCTTAGAAGCTGAAGCCAGCCTGCCGTATATGCCGGTAAGCGATGAAGTAGAGCAAGCCTTACAACAAGGTGTGCTGTGTGACATGTTTGAAGGTCACGCCCCATTTAAGCCGCGCTATGTGCTTCCTGATTATTCTAAATACTTACATCAAGGCTCCAAGTATTTAGAGCTTAGCGCGGCAACTAATTTCGACGAAGCATTGAACATGCTAACCATCCTTTATCATCACGTTCCGTCTGTAACCTCAATTCCGGTTTACTTAGGTCAGTTGGACGATGTGTTGATGCCTTTTGTTGGCGATTTGACGGATGAGCAGGTATACCAAAAGCTGAAGCTGTTCTGGATTATGCTGGATCGCACGCTGCCAGATGCCTTCATGCACGTGAATATTGGCCCTAGTGACAACATTGTGTGCCGTACGGTTTTGCGCGTAGATGCTGAACTGAAGCAGATCGCACCAAACCTAACCTTTATGTACGACCCTGCAGTTACTCCTGATGATTTGCTTCGTCATGCGGCGAGCAACATCTGTGAATGCAGCAAACCGCACATTGCTAATTATCCTGCGCACGCTGCTGCGTACGGTGATAAACGTTTTGGTATCGTGAGCTGTTACAACTCTCTGCCTCTGGCGGGTGGTTCAAACACGTTAGTACGTATGAACCTCAAGCAAGTGGCTCTGAAATCTGAGGACAGCGTAGACTTCTTACAGCAAGTATTGCCTAACTACAGCAGCATCATGATCGAATTGATGAACGCACGTAGTCGCTTCTTACATGAAGAGTCTAACTTCTTCGAGGGCTTCTTAACCAAAGAAGGTCTCATTGAAGAAGATCGCTTTGCGCCAATGTTTGGTATTTATGGCATGGCTGAGGCGGTTAACATCTTAATGGAAAAAGAAGGCAAAGCAGGGCGCTATGGTCACGATGAACAAGCAAATCAGTTAGGCCATCGTATTTCTGAAAAGTTGGCTGAAATCGTTGAAAGCTCTGAAGTGAAATATGGGTTGGAAGGTAAGGCTTTGTTACACGCTCAAGGTGGTATCAGCTTAGATGAAGATGTGACGCCGGGTGTTCGCATCCCTTACGGAACAGAACCGGATCCAGTTTCTTACGTTCGTGCGACGGTTGGTCACCATAAGTTCTATACGTCGGGTATCAGTGACATTCTGACCATCGACGAAACAGTGAAATCAAATCCAGAAGCGATGTTCAACCTGTGTAAGGGCGCGATTCAAGCGGGTTACCGCGAGTTCACAGCTAACGTAGCATCGAACGATTTGGTTCGTGTGACGGGTTACATGATCAAGCTGTCTGATATTGCTAAATATGACGAGCAAGGTTCACGCACCAATACTACTTTTCTTGGTGCTGAAGCCGCTAAAAATACGGGCATTCTAGAGCGTAAGCCACGCGTGGCAAGCTTAGAGATGTCGCCGACATACGAATAGCTTTAACGTGCGTGCGTTATGTGTGTGATGCGTTTCGAATGCGAACAATGTGAATTATGAAAATTTCTGATCTAACAACTCAAATGGCTAGGGTTAAAAATAATAAGACAGAAAAACAAGCGAAGGTCAGCCGTGTGCTGACCTTTTCTTGTGTTGATGGACCCGGAAATCGCTTGGTGCTGTTCCTACAGGGATGCAATTTCGATTGCATCACTTGTCACAACCCTCACACCATCAACCACTGCAACCATTGTGGAGATTGCGTGAGTGGCTGCCCGAGCAGTGCCCTGAGTCTTGTGGAAGGCAAAGTGAAATGGGATCCGGTAGCGTGTACCGACTGTGATCAGTGCATCGATACCTGTGATCATAAGTCGAGCCCAAAAATCACCACGATGACAGTATCCGAGGTACTTGAACTGGTTAGGCACAATCAATTCTTCTTGAGTGGTATTACCGTTTCAGGTGGCGAGGCGACCATGCAATTACCGTTTATCATCGAGCTATTTCAAGCGATCAAAAGCGACCCGCAATTGGCACACTTAACGTGCTTTATTGATAGTAACGGTTCGTTGTCGCTGCAAGGATGGGGCAAAGTGTTACCTTACCTTGATGGCGCGATGATCGACCTAAAATCATGGCAATCTGAAACGCACCAATGGTTAGTGGGTAGAGGAAACCATCGAGTGTTTGATACCATCAACTACTTAGCTGATAAAGGTAAGTTACATGAAGTCCGGTTGCTGCATATTCCTAATAAAAGTGACCTAGATATCGAGGTAGAGCAGGTCGGGTATTACTTGAAGGGGTTGCCAAGTGATGTTCGAATTCGGTTAAATGCGTTTCAACACCATGGGGTAATTGGCGAAGCGTTAGATTGGCCGAAATGCACCGAACAACAAATGCAAACTTTTCACGATAAGCTCTACTCAATTGTTCAAAGGCCAATGCAAACACCTGAGGTTTATACCTAATATTTTCGGTCATCAATGCGAAAAGAGTTAGGCTTCTAAAAACAAGTCACACAACCATTTAATGGCTTGGTCGTTCATGTTTGGCTTGTTCCACACCAAGCTATACGCCACTTTTCCGTAATCAAAAGGAAGCGGCTTACTTACCAAACCTTGTGCTTGTTTGGCATGCTCAGCCCATTGTTTTGAACAAGTGAACAAGAAAGGTGTGTGGTGACATAGCACTGCCGCCGCGCCAAAGTCCGCTACTGATATCGCCATATCTCTAGGCTTATGACATTGCACCAAGTTTTGCTCAAAGTAAGGCTTAGACAGTTCGTTATCTAAGATTCCAATGTGTTTGTAATCTAAATAGCCTTCAACCGTTAGCTCTTGCTGAGCGAGAGGGTGGTGTGCGCCCATCAAGCAAACCATCTCATCAGGAAGAATCGTTTCCCATACCAGTTCTTTGTTATCCGTTGGTGGCTGAGAGATATCGTGGGGCAACAAGATCAAGTTGACCTTACCACTGAGTAAAGCATCGAATCCAAGTTCCTGTTTCGAATAGATATTAAGTTTGGCTTTTGGTGCTAGTTCAGTGGTGATTTTGCTGATCTTCGAGGCAAACACTTCGAAGGTACTTTCACGCATCGAAAGTGAAAAGCTGCCTTGGTACGCTTGAGGAGTAAAACTCTTTTGGTGAAGTAGCCCGTTCATGCTGGAAAGAATCGCGTGAACGGTGGGGGCTATTTTCAGGGCAAAGGGAGTCGGGATCAGCTTGGTGCCGTCTCGATAGAAAAGCTCGTCGTTAAGGATGTCACGCAGCTGAGATAATGTCTTACTCACACTCGAAGGGCTGACAAAGAGTTGCTCTGAGGTTTGAGTGACGCTGTGGGTGTTCAGCATAATATGAAGCGCAGTGAGGTGTTTAAGGCTCACTCGCGATAAATGTAAGTAATCCATACACAACTCACTCTATGCGTGACAACGGTCGATTTAAGGTTTTATAACAGAAACTAGCGCGCTAACTTGTGATGAGCTCGCGAAAAGTGACCCGCACAGAATGCGCCGACAATCGATAGTTCACCCGCCAAACATAAAGCAGCACACACCTCAGCTAAGGCTTGTGATTTACCGTTGCCGTGTAGCCCTAGTAAATCGAGACACGCTTTTTGGCTTGGTAGGCCTGTACCGCCACCGACTGTTCCTAACATCAAGTTAGGAAGCGTTACGCTCGCGTACAAACCACCTTCTTTGTTGAGCTCCATACGAGTCATACCAATTGCAGACTCAGCAACACACGCCGCGTCTTGTCCGCAAGCAATGTAGAGTGCAGCAAGTGCATTCGCATAATGAGCATTGATACCAATCGTACCGCTTAGAGCACCACCGACGGTGGTCATTTGTCCGAACTGCACCATCTTCTCTGGTGTGGTGTGGAGGTACTTAGCAACAAGCTCTGCTGAGATGTTGACCTCGGCTGTTACCTTTTTACCACGAACGCTGCGCAAGGTTTGGGTATTGGCTTTTTTGTCGCCCGATAAGTTGCCATCTAGGAAGGCGTGATCGGGTTTCACTGGCGTATTTTCAATGATGTATTCAAACACGGCATTGGTCGCTATGGTCACCATGTTCTGACCAGAAGCATCACCTGTTAGAAATTCAAACACCAAGTAAACATGGTTGCCTTCGATGTTGACATTGATGTCGGTAAGTTTGCCGTGTGATGTGGTTGATTCAGCTAAGGTTTTAAATTGCTCATATTGGGTTACTGCCCAGGCCACAAACTGTCCTGCTTCTACTAAACCTTGGAATGCGAAACCTGGAGTTCGTGTTACCCCTTCATTGAGCAGCATCGCACTTGCGCCACCACAAGCCGTGATAAGTTTTGAGCCACGGTTATACGATGCGACAAGCGCGGCTTCTGTGGTTGCTAGTGGGACTAGGTAGTCACCCGTAGCAAACAGGCCATTAACTCTTAAAGGGCCGGAGATGCCGACAGGGACTTTCACTGTGCCAATAAAGTGCTCGATGTTTTTCTCGTAAGCTTGAATCTGACTTTCTGTATGCGAGTCGAGCAGCTCTTTTTGCGATTCAGCGTTATCGAGAGCAGTCCAACGGCGTGTGAGATTCTTTTCTGTCAGGTAGGGGCTAGGTGTCAGCTTGTTTACTGGCTTTTCAAAGTGAGGTTGAAGCTTTTTTTCTAATTCGTCTGCGGAGATGTCGCCTCCTAAAATAGAAACATAGTCACGGCGATGCAGATTTAGTTTTGGCATAAATAGTATGAAGTAAAGTTTGTGCAGCAAATTGGTTTGCGCTGATTCTACCGAGTAATAAACCAGAAACAAGCGTCAGATATAATGAGTTACAGTTTGTATGGGTTTAGAGCCGTTTGTTAGTCAAAAAGAGGGCAAGCATCACCAACAAATCGCTAAATTGTAGTTCGAATTAGATATGGATATCGAGAAGGCTACCAATGGCTTCGTTTTGACGATCAACCACACTCGCACCAATACGGTTGTAATTTGCGCTTTGTGTCAGCTTTACTAACGCTTCCGTAGAGGACGAAGCAGATTCAGGCTCTTTCTCTTTAAACGAAATGGATTGTTCAGGTTCTATTTGATTGAAGCTCAAATCGTTAGTTTGGAAAGTGTCGTCGGATTTTAGAGAGGGTTTGGAGTTTTGGTTAAGCTCGATAGCGGCTTCTTCAGCCATGTTGGTTGACTGCTGAATAATGGCGTAACCAGATTGAATACCAGATATCGACATAACAGAACCTTTTATTGACGTATGAAATAAGTCTAGGCGGACGATATTTTGAGTGCAATGGAGAACGGGTACAATTTACTGAGAACAGGTGGATTTAAGCTAAAATAGTGACGACAGTCTATTAATTGAACAGCTCGCTAAGTACGTTTAACTCTTCATCCGTTAGAAGAGAACGCTGATCTGTTTCAAGGTTGTCATCTATTTCGCCTTGAAGTGCTTTCAATTGCTGTGGGTTAAGGAGCTGTATTTTCTGCTTAAATGCTTCAAATTGCTGTGTATTCATAATGTGACCCTAGTTCAAATCCATATGCTCAATAGAGCATAGCTTACTGGTTTAGGAAATCAAACAAGATTAAGCGAATATTAAATGAAGTTTGAAGTTTCCTAAAACTAAGACAACTATAAATCCATTTGGTTGTTTTTTGTCCGAGGAATGTTAGACAAAGTTATGAGCGAGTCAATCAAAGTCAGCCGGTTTGTACGGTTTGATATTTCTTTAGTCCTTGTAAATAAAGGATAGGTGAGAGGTTGCTCTACCTGATTGAGTCAGTTGGTAGAGCAATGTATAGATTTTCGTGATGTTTAATAAGTGACCAGTTTTGTTATCTTTTTGTTTTTACAGTTGTTTTGTTTTTTATCTTGAAACTTCTTTTTCAAGCGGTTTTTCAATCTTAACTTTAACTGCAAATTTTGTGGCTAAGGTATGCAGTTCTGGAAGCATTCGGTAAATCAAATGGAGCTGTTGTAGAACCATTCGAACAGAGCTTTCATCTTCTTCTCGCCATTCACTCAAACGTTTATCAAGTTCAGGGTCGTAAGCGTTTTTCACTTCACACTGTTCTTGATGAGAATAGAGTTGATCATTTAGAGCGTCTAGATGCTCGTGGATTACTCTGTGCGCATCTAATACTAGTTTGTGTGTCGCTTCGTCATCGATACGTGTTCTGTGTGCCCCCAGAGCAGAAATATAGCTGAGTAGTGCATGATTGAGTGTTAGGAATCGGAAGCTCTCATCTTCAGAAGTGCGATACTTGCCCGGTTCAACCAGCATACTACTGATAGCGGCAGTCAGGTTTGCATCGTTGTTATGTGCACTACGGCGAGCGATACGATAGTTGAGGCTATCTTTCTTGCCCACGCGGTATTGGCCAATGATCTGTGCGAGATAATCTTTATTGGAATCGAGTGCATCTGCCATCACTTTGTGAAGTCGTTTTGATTGCCAGTCCGGTAAAATATAGCTAACCGCTAAAACAGCGAGCGCACTACCAATGAAAGTATCAGCTAATCTCGGCAAAACAACGGCGTAGCCTTCCCCTAATTGATTGAAGCAGAAGAGCACAAGCAAGGTGATAAAGGCGGTTGCGAATCCGTAGTTATTGATACGGAAAGCAAAGAACATCACGCCACTGACCACAATGAATACCAGCTGACTCTCTTGAGATGGGAAAAAGGTCAGTAACGGTACTCCGATCAACAAGCCTGCGACGGTGCCAATGACACGAGCCGTCAGCTTTTGTCGTGTCGCACTGTAGTTTGGCTGGCAGACAAACAGTGTCGTCAGCAAAATCCAATAGCCACGCTCTATGTCAAAACCTTGAATGATACCGTAACCGAGCGTCAAAGTGATCGCCATACGAATCGCGTGACGAAATAGCATCGAATCGGTGTTCAGGTTGGCTTTGATCTTATGCCACATCGCCGTCAAAGTATGAGGGTTGGTATCGTCCAGTACGCCTTCTTCTAGTTTTTCTGCATCTGGGTTACTGATATTTGATAGCTGTTTTTCGACGGTAGCTAGGTTATTAAATAAGTAATCCAACTGGTTGAGTAATGACTTCCATTCTGGTTTATTCTGTTGATGCAGATGATTAAGTGAAGACATTAGTTCATCCAGTGCCAGAACCGATTTTTCGCCATGTTGGTATTCCGCCCCGACTTTCAATGAAGCGGCCACTTCTTTACAAGCGGTAGCTTGGGCTTCTAGCAGATACTTAAATCGAAACAATACGTCTGAGCGCTCAAAGTGCTTTGCCAGTTCTTGATAGCGGTAGTGGGTAGAGCTCACGCGCTCATGAATGTCTTGTGCGATGAAATAGGTGTTTAGGAATCTATCGCTCGGACCATCAATGTGTCCGCGCTTAGAGCGGTTGAGTAGCGTCGCTTTACACATGTTGAGTGCGTTAACAGTGCTAGCATTAAGTTTGGCTTCAATAATACGATGTGGTTGGGGAATCAAATCTGAAACAGGATAGAAGAGTTCCGCTTTGGAACCGATGTAATTGCCAATTTGATCGAATACCGTTGCTAGGTTTTGCTGTACAGGTTGCATTGGCCATACGATCTGCCAAATCATCGACATGAAGTAGTACCAAGCAGCCCCCGTTAACAGCAGCAGCGGTTGAAACCAAAGGTTAGTGCTCTCGTGAGCCCCAAGCATGGCATAGATAGCCACAAGTAATGAGCCAAATGCGATACTCGCGTATTTAGGGCCTATCGCCCCGAGTATGATAAAAGAGAAGGTTGAAACGAAAAGCCCTATCGCGAACAGCCAAGGCGTGTCGAAGAGAATCTCAATAGAGAAGGCTGCTACGGCAAAACAGATAAAGGTTAGCGTGAGTGCTTTCAAACGCCCGGTAAAGCTGTCATCGCTTTCAGCAAGAGCTGCAGCAATAACACCTAAAATTAACGGTGTGATCAGTGTGTTTTGCCCATAATACCAAGCGGGTACGACAACACCGAGTAGAGTGATGAGAATTAATACGCTGTAATTTATGGTTTTATTCGCCCAATAAAGGCGTAATTTGGCTGAGAAGTCCACAGTCGCTCACTTGACACACTAAAACCATAATCCTAACAGAAATCAAGCACAAGAATTTGATACTTATCCATAATTGCCCCTAGGTGGTCATGAAAGCGTCGATAAGCCGTGAGACATTATTAATTCTCACTGCATCATGATATAAATTGAATATTCCCAATTAAAGAGCACGCTCCAATGCAGCTAAGCGCTAATAAGACTGCACAGTTTTTTATTCAAAATGAATATCATCAGGTTGAGCTTGATGGTCCACGCCTGCTGTTATCTTCAGTAGGCAGTGAAGAACGTATCCCTTTCACTATTTGGAGTGGAAAGATCGCGATAAAGCGCGGGTTGTTTTGGGGATCGTTGCAGTTTTTTGCTAATCAACAAGATGGCAAGCAGCGAAGTTGGTTAGTCCAAGGCCTTCCGTGGGAACAATGCCGTCAATTTGCGCGCGCATCGGTTGCTGCTTATCAGAAGTGGCATGACAGACAATGTGAACAGTTGGCAGAGCACGTTCCTCAATGGGAAGCTGAATTGACACGTCTTGAGCAACTTCCTGCTTTCCTACCGCATTCTAAAGTGAAGACTTGGGTCGACATGGTCAATGCTGGTCTAGAAAATATGACCATGACTCTAGAGGAAGCCGCACAGCGTATGCCAAACCGCATCGCTCGAATGCAGCCATGGTTGTCTGAAACGGAAATTAAGCAAGCCGAGAGGAATCAACAGTGGTTAGAGACAGAAAGACAAAACTGGGAAGTATTGTTTGCTCAATGTGAATCGTCACCACTGAACTTATCGCAGCAATATGCGGTGTTGATGAATGATGATCACAACCTTATTTTAGCGGGTGCCGGTTCGGGTAAAACCAGTGTTCTTACAGCTCGCGTCGCGTATTTACTGCAAAGTCATCAAGCTCAAGCTGAAGAATTGCTACTGCTCGCCTTTGGTCGCGAAGCCGCGGAAGAGATGAAACAGCGCCTTAATAGCAAAGTTGGCTTATCAGCAGAGAAGGTGCAAGTGAGCACTTTCCATCAGTTGGGTTTAAAGATCCTTAATCAGGTTGAACCTGAACGCGTGGTTATTTCTCCGCTCGCGCTCGATGACAATCAACGCCAAGCATGGTGCATTGATTGGTTGAAGAAGCACTGGATGACGCCGACCAACTTTAAACGTTGGCAAAAGCACTTGTCTAAATGGCCAATCGCTTATTTAACCGGTGACGATGAGTTAGGTAGCCATGTTTCAAACCTCAAGCTGATAGCTTGGCTTGAGAAGCAGCTTGAGCAGTTGAATGCATCTGGTTTATCGAAGAAAGAAGTGCAACAACAGCTGATCGATCACCGAGACTACACGCGTCTCAACAGTGAACTCTCATTGTGTTGGCCGTGTGTGACCGCGTGGCAAAAGGAATTGAAAGAACAGAATCATATCGACTTCTCAATCATGATTAGCCGAGCGACACAGTATGTCGAGAAGGGGAAATTCATTTCGCCTTGGAAGTTCATCATGATCGATGAATATCAAGATATCTCGCCAGATCGCCTTGCCTTGGTTGAAGCGCTATGTAACCAGTCGAAAGCGCAACACCAAGCTTCTATTTTTGCGGTAGGCGATGACTGGCAGTCAATTTACCAGTTTGCGGGGGCGGATGTTGACTTGACCACGGGCTTTAAAGATCGTTTTGAGAGCTCGACAATTCATCATCTAGATACGACTTATCGATTTAACAATCAGTTAGGTTCGGTTGCCAATCGCTTTGTGCAGGAAAACCCGATTCAATTACCAAAAGAGCTCAACAGCTTCAAGCAACAGAAACAGAAGTCGGTTTATAGTGCGCCAAGCAAAGAAGTTGAGAAGATCCTCGATCAGATAAACAGGCAAGCTAAAGGCAAAGCCAATAAATCTATGATGCTGCTTGGGCGAAATCATTACCACAAACCTGAACTGTTGGATGACTGGAAAAAAATCTACACCTCAATTGATATCAGCTTCATGACTTGTCACGCGAGTAAGGGTAGAGAAGCGGACTTTGTGATTATTCTTTGCGTGGATGAAGGGCAGTTCCCTGCTAAGAAGAAACAGCTGCATATTGATGGTGCGTTGACTGAATCTTCGGATGTGTTCCCTTATGCGGAGGAGCGCCGCTTGTTTTATGTGGCTATGACGCGAGCGAAAGAGAAAGTTTGGATCACGCACAGCGGTGACGGTTCTGGCTTTGTACAAGAACTGCATGGCTCTGATTACCCAGTCGTTCGTAAGAAGTGATGTTATTTGACGAGATTATCCAATTTTATATCTTCAAGCCCACTCTTTATGATTATCAGGGCGAAGCCTACGATGATTAGAAACAGCTTCTACCATTAGCGGTAAGCTATTACCATGAAAGACAAGCTACTATCATTCGGTACAAGGCATACAGCAGAAGGAATGCGCTATGGAACACGGCTCTATTAACTACATTGAATTTGCCGCGCGAGACATCGCCGCGACTAAGGTGTTTTTCAGCCAAGTGTTTGGTTGGAGCTTTGAAGACTATGGTCCTGAGTATTCTGCTTTTGAAGGTAAAGGCTTAATGGGTGGGTTTTATTTAGCGGATCTGGCGTCTAATGCTGAAAGTGGCGCGGCGCTGATGGTTTTCTATAGCGAAGATCTTGATCAAACCGAGCGTGACGTGATTGATGCCGGTGGCGAGATAAATCGTGAGATATTTAGTTTCCCCGGTGGCAGACGTTTCCATTTTAGAGAGCCAAGTGGCAATGAGATGGCTGTGTGGAGTGACAAGTAGCGAGTTAAGATTCTAGTGAACAAAAAGCCTGCGATGAAGCAGGCTTTTTAGTCTGTGACGTTATCTTGGCTCTTAACGAAGCGTTTTTCTTAGTTCTTAGCGAAGCGATTTGCTTAGTTAAGAGCGCTGAACTATTAAGTTCGCTCAGTTAGGTACGCTTCGTAGTCTGGGATCTCAATGATCACTTCTTCTTCAAGCAGTGAAGAGTTAAACAGGAAGTTAGCGGTAGCGCGGTTGGTTGCTACAGGGATATTCCAAACACTTGCGATACGAAGCAGTGCTTTTACGTCTGGGTCGTGTGGTACGGCATTCAATGGATCCCAGAAGAAAATCATCATATCAATTTTTCCTTCAGAGATAAGCGCACCAAGTTGTTGGTCACCGCCCATTGGGCCACTGATCATACTCTTAATTGCTAAGCCTGTTTCTTTACTGAGTAGAGAACCCGTCGTGCCTGTTGCATAAAGGAAGTGCTTTTGTAGTTTTTCTTTGTTCTCTTTGACCCATCTTAATAGCTCAGGTTTGAAATGGTCATGAGCGACCAAAGCGATATTCTTATGCGTTGGCATAGTACGCGTCGTTTTTTGCATGGATGTTCCCTAAATGATTGATTCGTTTTTATTGTTTTGAGTTCTTTAGTCAATATAGCACTAAGGATTCACACTGAATACCGGGCGAAACTCAGAAGGTGACAATGAGTCGGCGATAATTTGATCTTTGAGTGTTGCTGGTGTCAGTGCCTCAATCATGGGTGCACTATGTTTTTCATAAGGTTGACCACGCAAGTAATGGGTGGCTTGCTTTACCGACAAGCGACCTTGTTCAACCATTTTATCTGTTGGTGCAAAAAGCACCTTGTTACGAAGTAAACCGCGGTAGATTCCGTGACTTAAGTAACTTGAAATTAACCCAATATCTTTGGTTTTACCCGCAGCTCTTAGTTCACTTATCGCAGCTTCAATCGCGACTGCACTTCCGACAATATATTGAATATCCGGTTGTTCGATGACTTGTTGTACCAAGTTTCTTTGCAGTTCTTTATCGTTGTCTGCCCAATAGCTGATCGCGATTTTGATATCGCTCGATTTGATTGCATCATAAAACCCGAGCGCCACAGGTTTAGTGCCACCGCTTGCTTGTGGGCCAAGTAATAGGGCGATAGGTGTTTCTCCTGACCCTTTTGGATGTCTTTTCGACAAAAACTCTCCGACTTGGAAGCCCATTTGATACCAGTCGACACCGACCGTGCCTTTTAATACTCTTTGTTGCTCTTTATTGACGGTTAACTCATTGACTGTGGCAAACACAGGGGTTGCTCCGACCCAGTTGGTCAGATTCTCATGGTAAGCGTCAGGCGAAACGGTGCCTAAAATAATGGCATCAGCTCCCCATTGCGTGCAAAGCACCAGTTGTGAGGCCTGTTTGGCTACGTTGGGGTAACCGCCAGCTTCCAACACTCTAAGTTCGACTTGTTGCTTTTCTGCTTCTGAGACCATTCCGTAGTTAACCGATAACCAATAAGAGTCTTTTAGGTGCGGATAAATGGCACAAATTTTTTCTTTTTGTGATGTGGCTTCTGCCGGTTTTATTGGGCTCAAAGGCTCACTAGCACTTGCTACAGTAGTGACTGATGCTAGTAATGAAAGAATAATTTTTGAAGTTAAAGGTCTAGATAGCATGAATTGCCGTTTTATTGGTTTTAGATAAGAAACACTGCAAAATATAGCGTATTCTGCATGGGTAAAGAAGAACGTTTTAAGGTTTAGAGTTTATGTTGTTAGCTTCAGCGAGTATTGGACGCAAGCTACTGGCCTCATTCTTAGTGATGGCCCTGTTGGTTTTATTGTCTGCATTGATCGGTGTTTCTGGTTTTAGCTTTGTAGCAAAGACAGAAAGAAACGTCGTCGATTCTGCTCTTCCTGCCATGATCGAAGCTCGTCAAGTATCTGAGTTGAGTAACCGTATTATTTCGTCGGTACAAACGCTTTCTAATGCGAGAAATGAAGCAGAAAGAAAAGAGGCGGGCACGATGTTGTTCGGTCAACTTGAGTCGCTTCTTCAGCATATTAAAGAACTTGGCGTCGACAGCTTTGATTCCCAACTTCTGAATAAACTCGAAAACAATGTCCAAAGTGTTATTAATACACTGGCTGAGTTGGGCGTGTCAGTTGAACGTAAGCTTTGGTTAAACAAGGAACTTTCTTCTCGTGTTGAAGAGATGCGTCTACTTGCGGAAGAGCTAGAACAGCTAACCCGAACCCAAGTGTTGAACACGGCCACCATCGCAGTTGCCAACGTCACACACATCTATGACCTACTAGAAACTAAGCAAACTGATAAAGCCTACCAAGCCTTAGATGCGCTTGTTGAGGTTGACCTTGATTTGTCTGAACGCTTGCATGAATTACATTTGTTGGCGTACAAAATGCTTAATCAAATTGAAGAAACACAGACGGTCACTAACGTTGAACGTATTCATCAAATCCAATCTGAGTTTGAATCTAATCTAAGAATTATGGCGCGCCGTGTGAAAGCGGTCGAAGATCCGACTCGTTCGGCGCAGATGTCTCAGCTTCTAGAAGAGCTAAGAAAACGCCAAGTCGTGTTCGATATATCGCTAGAACAATATGAGAACACCAAAAAATCTGAATTTTTGATGCAAAATACGCTGGAGCTGTTTTCGCAACTGAATACAACGGTTAACCAATTGATCGACGATTCGAATCTAAGTACCAAAAAAGCGGTTGATGAGCTGACTAGCACGCTGAATCTAGCTCAATGGTCGTTGTCGGTGATTTCGGTTATTGGCTTGGTTATCGTTGCCGTTATTGTGTGGCGAGTTGTTTATATCTCGGTGGTTAAACGTCTTACTGAATACTCTTCAGCTTTGATGTCTATCGCTCAGGGGCGTCTGAATATCGATATCTCGGTTAAAGGTAATGATGAACTGGCTCATATGGGTGAGGCTATTATTACAGCGAGAAATACGGCACAGGCGCTACAAGTGGTAGCCGTTGGAGAAGCGAAGGCGAAACGTGAGCTCGAAGAACATAAAGAGCACTTAGAAGAATTGGTCACCGACCGAACTTATCAACTGCAAAAAACCAATGAGAAGTTGAATGTCGAGGTGGAAAATCACGCTAAGGCTCGTAGTGCCGCAGAGCAAGCAAGCCGGGCTAAGTCCGCCTTCCTCGCGACGATGAGCCATGAAATACGAACACCGATGAACGGTGTATTAGGTACGGCTCGATTACTTAAAGATACTGGGCTAGATCCTTTGCAATCGGGTTATGCCGATATCATTAACCGCAGCGGCAAGAATCTTCTCGCCATTTTGAATGACGTGCTTGATTACTCAAAGATAGAAGCGGGGCATTTAGAAATACGCACGGCTTCGTTTGATCTCTACCAAATGGTTAAAGATACCTATCAACTCATGGAAGGGCGCGCTGCTGAGAAGAAACTTAATTTCGATTTCCATATTGAAAGTAACGTACAACGCTATTGGCGTGGTGACGTGACACGAATCAGTCAAATCTTGAATAACCTAGTAGGCAATGCAATTAAGTTTACGGAAAGTGGTTCGGTCGATATCTTTATCAGCTTAGATATCGAAGATGAAAATCGAGTGATGTTTGAAGTGTCAGACACAGGTGTTGGCATTGATAGCAACGAGCAAGCTTGTCTGTTTGATGCGTTCACCCAAACCGGTAGTGGTCGTAACAAAGCGGGCGGCACAGGGCTTGGACTAGCGATCAGCAAAAGTATCATGCAGGCAATGAACGGTGATATTGGCGTTCATTCTGAAGAAGGAGAGGGGAGCCAATTCTGGTTCTCAGTACCTTTGTTCGCGGGTGAGAAGATTGAAACGAAAGCACCGACTATTGAAGCTTGTATCCGTGCCAAAGTATTGTTGATTGAAGATAACCCTGTTAACTGCATTGTTGCTGAAGGATTTCTGAATAACCTAGGCCATGACGTTGTGATGGCGACAACAGGAGAAGAGGCCAGAGCTATATTCAGTGAGCAGGCGTTTGATATTGCGTTGGTAGACATCAATCTACCCGATTGTGATGGCATAGAGCTGATTCAACAGTTAAAAGCGATTCTAGAACAAACGTCCACGGCTGAGCCGCTAAATATACCCCCTATGGTGGCGGTGTCGGCGCATGTATTCAATGAAGAAGTCGAAAGCTATTTAGCATCAGGGTTCGATGGTTTCTTGCCTAAACCGTTGGAGAAAGAGGCTCTTTCTCAGATCATCGTTACTCAACTCGATGGTAAAGCACTGTTGTTACCACAGCCGGATCCGAACGATGCTGTTTGCAAACAAAACTATAAACGCGTAATTGAGAGTAACAGTGATGGACTGAACGGCACACAGATGGCAAATGTATTGGCTAATCACACGGCTATAATTGATTCTCAATATGATACAACTGATTCCCAAGACCAAGGAGAGGCTCCGGTGAAATTGATTGATTCCAAAGTGATAGAGGGTGATCTGTCGATTCTTGGATTAGAGAAAATGAAACAGATTGTTGCGCTGTTTGATGAAAGCAGTGACCTGACCTTGAATGAACTGGCTGAGGCGAGTCAAGCGGATGATGGACGAGAAGTGAAGTCCTTGGCGCACAAACTTAAAGGGTCGGCGGGTAGCTTGGGTCTCTCAGCACTGTACAGCTTGTGTCAGAGCATTGAAGCAAGCGAAGAACCATTATTGCAGTATCGAGATAATGACCAAGCTTTATCGGAATTAGTAAGAGACTCGTTGAAGGCACTTGTGCCCTATGTTTCCGCTTAACGATGTGAGCCTGTGCTAATCCGAGAAACACACAAAAAATCCTCTGAATGAATACTCATCAGAGGATTTTTTATGCTCAGCGAGTCTTCTTTTCTAAAAAATTAGCCATTTATACGGATTTTGGTTCAAGCTCGATAATCAAGTAACCAGGGTTTGTTGCTGACTATCTATTCTCAAAACGGTTGTAATCCAATAAACCAAACTCAATCGGTTGATCTTGTTGATACCAACGGTGAACTCGGTCGCTGAATGGCCAGAACTCAGGCGAACTGCGTCGTACTGCAAACTTATCCAGCAACGCGACGTAATCTTTTTCTGTGTCCAAGCTTTGCAGTGCTTTAACCAGAGTCGGTATATCGCGCTCAGTTAATGACAGATAAGCGGCTGGGTAGCTACCTACAACGCCACGTACGAGTGTTAAGTCGTCATTGGCGTAATCTCGATTACCCTCTTCATTGAACAGGCTTGAAATGTTGCTGTGAGCGTTATTGTGAATCATGGTGAACAGCTGCTCATCGCCGTTCTCGCTTTCAATCATGATCGTCACTAATTGAGGCACATGACGCAGACCAACGCCCTTAATCAAACTCACTTGTTTGAGCAGAGCTTCGTTTTTCCGACTAAAACCTGTTTCGACAATATCAAAGCGATTATCTAGGATCGGCGCGAGCTTATCTTTGATCATATTAAGCAGTTCACGCTTCGGATCTGTCGTTTTGTAAACCACGTTGGTTGGTTGGTCAAAAGGTGCAATATTGCGCTGTAAATAGTCGCTCAACTGTGAGCTTTGGTTTTCATACCAACTCGAGTGTTCAATGTGTCGAACGTCTTTTGGAAGAAGGGTTAAGAAGTTACTCTCACCTTCAAGGCGCAAGAAATCCATAAACATGCGCGTAATCAGTTGGTGGCCGAAGTTACCGTAGACATCAAAACCAGCAACGAGAAGGTAATGGATACGTTCTAGAAGGGCGTAATCAAGAATCCACGCTGTCTTGGGTTGTGGGCCAACTAAACCTTGAACAACTGAAGCGCTATCAAAGTGTCTAAAGATAGTAAGCGCGGCATTAGGGTTCGTGCCATTGCCATCCCAAATTATGTTTGTATCTAGATTTACTCCGCTATCAAACCATTGATTGGTGAAGTCTGATTTCGCATTAAGGTATCGAGCTTGCTGCTTCGCGTAGCTTACCCAGTTTGTAACAGGGACAGTGTTGCTTTCTAGTTCACTAGGCAGCTTTAGGTTTTGCTTCTGGTTGGCATAAAACTGATTAATTTCAGGCAGATCCGCTTTATCAGGATCGATGAATAGTACCCAGAATCTATCATTGATCACGTTGAGTGCGAGCTGCCCGCGACACACCGGCCCCTTGATAAAGGCCATGATGGTGTTTTGTGCATTGTCCAACATGAAATGGAAGCGCGAGTTCACCGGAAGTGCTTCAAATGAAGTCATTGGATTCGCTGCGACGTCAATCGCGTAGCTAGGAAGTTGTTTGACAGCGTAACGAGCATCCACAAACCATGTATTCCAATTGTTCAGGCGTTCTTCATTTAATGCGAAAGGCATGTGTGTTTTGTGTACGATGGTGCCTTGCTCTGGAATCAGGCGATAATAAACCCGATCCACTTTTGGATCGTCGTAAGGTCGACGACTCGTGATGCGTTGAACCGCTTCACCTGGAGGCGTCGCAGAACGAACCAAGGTGAAGAAGCGTGTTGGCTGAGCTAAATCCGAGAAGTAGAGGTGTGATAGAAATAGATGTTCATAGATATAACGTGCTGAAAGCTGGCTTTTATTGTCACTCTTATTGAGAAAGCTCTCGTAGATATCAACGAGCTCTTGTTCCGCATCATTCAGTGGAATATGGTCGTTCATTAACGCGCCGTTTTCCAACCAACTCATTAAAGTCGCGTATTCCGTTTTATCTAAGTTCGGCATGCCATAAGGCATTCCCCACGTCGGGTAATCTCTTTCGTATTGAGCGTACTCTTCAATGGTTGGACACTGTTGGTCGCGATCGGTTGAAAAGTCGAAGCCTTCAAGTTGCGTTTGATCTGGAAGAGGGTGGTTTTCTTTTTGCATCAACATACGAGAAACAAGCCCAGCATCAAGGTTAGCCGTTGAATTCTGCATACGCTCGTTAAGCACTGGATGAAAATCCGCATCACGCCACTCTTGAGTTGTTATCGCGTCTTCAAACAGGCGGGTAGGGGCCGAGGCGGTTAAACGGGTGCCTTGATAAACGAGAGCCTTACTCGCCCCTCGGTCGATACCTTCAACTGAAGACATTTTGAGCTGGCAAGGTGCATCATAACAAGCGTGGCAAACAACACAGCGGCTATCAATGATAGGCTTTACTTCGTCAATGAAATGCTGTGCTTGAGATGAAAGAATAGGCGCTTGGCGATCACGGACTTGTTGTTCACCAAAGAGCTGATCGAAGTTCAACCCCGCGTAGACGGCACAACCTGAGAAGACGCTAACAAAAGCTAAAATGAAGAGTTTTTTCAAATTCATACGTATTAAAGATTAGGCATTTTCTCTAATTATATCGAAAATGATTGAAAAAGCTCATGTTCTGACTATTTTATAGATAAGATATTGATGTAAGTTATTTACTAGAGACTAGAGACTAGAGACTAGAGACTAGAGACTAGAGACTAGAGACTAGAGACTAGAGACTAGAGACTAGAGACTAGAGACTAGAGACTAGAGCTAGGCAACTATCTAATGATTGACGTAGCAAACCGAGAATGGAACAGATAATCGCTCGAACTCTTTGATCCATCGCCATTGGTTGTCTTGCAATTTATCGCCGGGACCTTTGACCTCAATCCAATGAAATTCTTCGCCCTTGAACGCAATCAAATCCGGCATCCCAGTTCGGAACAATTTTAGGTCACTCAATATCACCTTGAAGAGGTCGACAACTAGTGCATTTGGAACTGAATTCATGCTGTGTTCGATGAGCGATTTAGGGAAATGACTCCAATGAACAAATGGGTTAGCAATACCGTGTTTTTGCTCGTAGATATCAAGCAAGTGGTTTAGCCCGCGCTCGGATAGGGTTTGGAACACGGCTTCGACCTGCTCTGCTCGTTTATCTACGAAATCTGAATGGTACAGATCCAACGGTCGATGTTGGTAGCGATTGATAAAGGCGCCTTCAACATCTGCGAAAATCACATCCCAGAAAGCCAAACCGAACAAGCCACAAAGAAAACTGTTCTCTGAGAAGTAGACATCCCAACCTTGGCTTTCAAAGTGTTGCTTCACCGCAAGTTCGACTCGCGTTTGGCTGAGGTCTAATTCCAGTTTTATCTCTTTGCAGTTCGGTTTTATGGTTCGTGAAACTTTGTGGCCCTGTTTCCGTAGTAGCCTATCTTGAAGCTTGATAGTGACTTCCAATTCTGACACATCCGATGGAGCAGTCTTCATTTGCGTGACAATGTCACACATTGAGTTTAGCTCATCTTGCTTGTCATAGATGCGTGCAAGTCGTTCTCTGCTCGGAGGAAGCACAGATTGTTTGAACCAAAAGACAGCTTGGTCGTTTTGGTTGAGCCTTTCTAGATCGCGAGCGATGTCGTTGATCAAACGCGATCGTTTTCTGGCTATGCTCCTGTGCTCCGATTCAGCGGGTATCGATTGTAAAAGGAGTTCAAGAAACTCTGGGTCTTTACGGTCGCCCTCAGAATATTGGCGTTGAATATCGCGCATCTGGAGCAGTTGATTGAGCTGTTCTCTAGAGGAGAAGAAACGGCGCTGTTTGCTTAATGGGTAGTTTTCGAAGGTGTTGATTCCAAGATCGCTAAGAACGAATTGGCTTAGGTCTTGATAAGTATTGGCAAAGAACAGTAGCAGCAAGACATCAATCACTTCAGATTCGACAACGTAAAGACAATCGAACGACAAAGTTTGGAACTGATTAAAACGTTGGTGGTCGAGCAAAGCCAAGAGTTCGTCTTTCTTCGCTGTCTTATCGTTCTTAAGAGATGGGAATGCGTTCAACAGCTCTGGTTTAGTCAGTAGATGCAATCCTAATTCAAGATCACTAATGACGAGGTTATGTTGTTCAGTTGGGTGACTTAATGTAATGAAGCTCGATGCGTTTAGCTCTTGTAGGGCGATTTTTAGATCTGGAATCTCAATATAACTGAGTTTATCACTTCGAAACCAGCAACCCTTACGTGAAAGCAAACGAACCATTAGACACTGACTTGAAACTGAAAGACGTTTGTATTCAGACAACCAACGGCATTCAGCGTCACTCAGAAGATCGGGGTAGAGCGTTTGAGCGTGTGCAATCAGTCGATTAAAGTTGTCGAGATAATAAGTAGGGGAGAGTTGAGGAGTGGTTTCTATCGTCAATGGGTTAGTCGCTTGATACAAAAAGAGCCTAACCCTAAGGTTAAGCTCTTTCTATTTTTAATCAATCGAGAACTGAATTAAGCGCTTGCTTGCTTAAGTTCTGTTGCTTTCGCTTCTGAGATTGGTTTAGTCACGATAGCTAGAACAATACACACGGCCATCATAGCAGCAGAGATTGTGTAAGCTAGGCCGTAACCTTCACCATTCGTCATTGAGTAACCAACAACCGCAGCACCGATAGCACCACCGATACCCCATGCCGTGTAAAGCACGCCGTAGTTAGTACCGTAGTTTTTCAGGCCGTAGAATTCCGCAGTTAGTGTTGGGAATACTGCTAGAAGTGTACCGTAACCAACAGCTGCGATAGCCGTACCAATGATTAGCGTGAATTCAGAGTTGAACGTAGCGAATAGAGCCATGTTCGCGCCTTGAAGGATGAACGCTAGAAGTAGAGTACGTACGCCACCGATTTTATCTGCAAGCATACCTGCAGCAACACGACCGCCTGAGTTGAATACAGCAAGGATAGACGCTAGGTAAACCGCGTTTGGTAGGTTCGCTTGAACGCTAGCAATCGTAGTGATGTTACCGATGATCATAAGACCAACAGAAGCAGCAAATGCGTACATGATCCATAGAGAGTAGAACTGAGGAGTCTTCAGCATTACTTTCCATGTTAGGTCTTCAGTCTTCTTAACCGCTTTAGGTGCTTGGCCTTCTTTTACTTTAGGCTCAGCTGGCGTGTAATCCGCTGGTGGGTTGTTGATCGTTGCCGCTAGAGGTACTGCGATTGCAAGTACACCAACACCAAGAATCATAAAGCTTGTTTGGATACCCATGCTATCGATTAGCGCAGAAGTTAGTGGTGCTAGGTAAATAGCAGCAAGACCGAAGCCTGCAGCGATTAGACCGTTAACCATACCTTTCTTAGAAGAGTGGAACCATTTCATTGCTGATGGAGAAAGACATGCGTAACCGAAGCCGATACCAGCACCTGTCATCACGCCAAACGTTAGGTTTAGCATCATAGGAGTCGTAGCGAAACCAGAAGCAATCATACCTAGGCCAGTAAGCGCTGTACCAAGAATAAGGATCTTACGTGGGCCCATACGGTCTTGAAGAATGCCTGCAACAAGAAGACAAACAGAGAATGTGATAGTTGCAATAGCGTAAGGTGAAGATGCTTCTGCTGCACTCCAACCAGCTTCAGTCACTAACGCCTTGTTAAATACACTCCAAGCATACAGGATGCCAAGACAAAGGTTGATACAGAAGCCTGCTAGCAGGATACGTGATGCTTTATCAATCTTGCTCATTTTTATTCTCAGTTTTGTCGTTGGTCAGTGGTGAACCACTTAACTAAAGACGGGTTATTGTGATTGTTTCTTAAAAATTAGTTTGCGTTTATCAACAGACAGCGCAAAAGAGCGCGGATTATAACCAATAAAAATGTGATTGGAATCTCTTTTTCCATTTTTGGTAAATAAACCCAAAGTTGTTAATGGGTTGTTTTTTGTTGGTTTTGAAGTTGTGTCCAATACCTTTCTGTTTTGTTCTTTTTAGCGTGGCGGGCTTATTTTTTAAGGGATTCTTCGGTACACATTTCAGATTGTCCACGTATCCCGTGCGGATATCACAGAGTTACGAATTATTTTAAATATTTTCTAAGGTTAATTTTGTGTAACAAAATAAATCGGAATGACGCTTTGTTCATATGAGACAAGGGGTAACGGAGGTTTATTAAAAACAGTATGTTAACTAATTGTTAACTTGGCTTTTTGTTAGCACCTTTGTTTACATTTTGTTCGATTTGAGGGGTTGTGTTGTCCGTGAAAAGTGGGAAAATAGTACGCAAACAAAGATTCCAAATTTGAAAGGATGCGTTTCCAACTTATGGTGAGGCGAGTATTATGAAACTGTTTTTAATTTTATTGATGTCAATTTCTGGTGGTGTAGCAGCAGCTGACCATATTCACTCTTTCCTATTCGGCTTCTATATTGCGGCGTTAGCAGTTGGTAGTTGTTACTGGCTGGCATTCCGCAGCACACGCTTCCCACAGTTGGCTTTGATGCTATTAATGTGTGGCTTCTTCGCAAAAATTGCAGTGACGGTTATCGGTGTTTCTTGGGGTATCTCAAACGACATTATTCAATCGCCATTCATATTCTCGTTGTCATACCTGTTCTTCTTAGTGGTTGTTACTTACGTTTGGTTTGCATACCGCGATAAGTTGACGCTTAAAAAGCGCGCTAAGCAGGTAGAAGAGTCTCGCAAACAAGCCGCTGTATAATTCAGAATTCTAAAAAGGAGCCTTCTTCGGAAGGCTCCTTTTGATCCTGCCTGAGCTCAAACAATCAGAATTTGAGTACCTTACCTAAAATTGCATTATTGAAATAATATGTGTTTGACGAATTGCTCGTCAGGCGTTTACTATAGCAAAAAAAAGGACGGCATCCTTTTTTGTTAAGGAGATGTGCCAAAGCAATGCTTATTAAATTGGATAGTTGTCGTTGGAGTAGTCGTTAGTGTTCAACAATGAAGTACAAGATCTATTGATATTGCTCGTGTTTCTTTTATTCGCCTTGTTGTTTCTTAATGGCTGAATTGATTCATATTAAACAATCAATGTTGCGAGGAGTGAGCCACAAATTATGTGGCTTGGTATTTATCAACCAGTGCTTCTAGCATATTTGAAGTATAAGGCAAACTACATTGATAGGAATACAGCACTCGAGACCAAATGAAGCAGCCGAAATCAAGTCGAGTTAAAGTTCGATAATGGTCCCCTTATTAAAAAGAATCGAGAGTAAAGATATCATTGAAAAAATTAACAAGAACAAGGCTAATAGCCATGTGTGAGGTTAATCATTATGTATAAAAACAAAGGCTTTACCTTGCTTGAACTTGTAGTAGTGATAGTCATCCTTGGGGTGTTGGTAGTGACTGCAGCACCTCGCTTTTTGAATTTGCAGAGTGATGCAAGAAACGCGTCATTGAAGGGGCTAAAAGGAGCTATTGAGTCTGCAATCAACTTATCTTATGGAAAAATGCTAGTGGCTAACGCGGAAGGGAATCCTATAACTAAAGGGGCTTCGGCCGCAGCAATTATACCCGGTTGTGGTGATTGTACTTTTTGGTACGGATATTCCCCTGCGGATGTAAAAACGCTGTCCGTTTTGGTTGACGGTATTGAAGTTGACGGTTCAGGCGATTTTGTTCTGACAGACGTACAATCTAACAATAACATCAGCAATGCTTATTACGTGGAAATAACCTTCCCTAACAATATGCTAAATGGCAACCTTGTGAATGATTCATGTTATTTAAGATATGAGTCAAGAATTGGTGCTCCAGTAGATGCTAAACCGGTTCTTGATTTGGCTAGTTGTAACTAGACGATTTGTTACGTTCAATGTTCTTACTTATGTATCGGTTAAGGAAGATCGTTGCCAAAATACAAACAAACCTTACCCTTGATTGGAAATTGGGTGCAGATGTAAAGTGAAAATATTTGTACTATTTAATTGCTCTCAAGTCAGAGTATAGACAAGTAAAAATCTTGTTTAATTTTGATAAAATGCATAATTGTTGAGTTGATTGTGCTTCTCCGATTTTGCTTTGTACATCGCAGAATCAGCGGCAGACATGAGCTCTTTTTCTGATGAAAAGTGTTTTTGTTGGTAGATGGAAATACCTGCGGAACACCCAACTTGGATTATGTTTCCTTCGAGCTCAATCGGCTGGCTTATCATTCCCATTATCCGAGTTAGTGCAACTTCAATGTCTACATGATGCTCAAAATTAACAATAATTAAACCAAACTCATCACCTCCGAGTCGAGCAAAAGTATCAGAACTTTTTATCGATTTTTGAACTCGCCTAGCAATGATTTTGAGAAGCTGATCCCCTGCATCGTGTCCCAAAGTGTCATTAACTTCTTTAAACCCATTTAAATCTAAAAAGCAAAAGCCAAAAGGTTCACTTTTTTCTATATGTCTTTTTAGTGCAGTTAAGCAGTATTTCCGGTTTTTAAGCCCAGTAAGGTAGTCGGTTTCAAGGTTAAGTGATTTTACTTTGAGGCTACGAGTTAAATAAGTGATGGCGGGAATTGTTATCGCAGCGCCAATAATCGCCATATATATCGCATACAACAGGCTTTTTCGATCATCTTTTATCGTATTCACAAATTCAGAGAGATCATAGCCCTTGAGTTCGTACAACACCACGTCATCATAAAGAACCTTTATGTTGGAGACCGTACCCAAAATTTCAGGTAAATGTTGTCGCCAATTTTCTTGCGACAAAAGCGTATTGTAATGGTGGTCTAATTGTTCAATGTGATTAGCAATCGAGTTCTTTGCATAACCTTGAAATTTTTTGAATACGTTTGCGTCTGTAGTCAAGAACTCATAGTTAACAATAAGGAAATCAATCCTATTTTTTATTTTTTGAGGCGAATCTACATCATTGTATATTGTGTCTGACACTTCCATTTCCAGTTCATGAACTTCTCTTCCAAATCGCCAAGAAGCCCAATAAGAAGCTTTTATCAATTCGATATATTTTACGGTTTCACGGTCATGTTCAGTGTGTGCTTCATTGATTCTCAACGTAACGAACAGTAATAAGGTGAAGAAGATTGCTAATGCCAAGCTTCTTTTGACTTTGTCATGTTTCACTGTTTTTTCCTCACTCTTCAAAAACAACAATTTCATTGGCAAACCAGACTAGGTGGTAAGCAAGTGACAGATCTCGCATAGCTTGGTCGTTGAGGTTGTTTAAATCACTGATCACAGTAATAGGCCCTTTTTGCCTAATGGATATTGGTTGTCCTTCGTCTTGATACGCTAAGAAAAAGTGTGTGTTGGCAAGACTGTCTTGAGTAAATGTCGCTTTGTATCCATTTGCAGCGACGATCTCAATACAACGTATGTTCAGAGATGGTTCATGATGTTTGAGCAAATCTTCCAGATAGATTCCTTGGTAAGCTCGTTTCTCTTTTCGCCAAGGCAGTGGTGTCGAGAGTTGGTTTGGGGCTATTTTTGTTAGCTCGTCCATTGTGTAGTCGTAGGTTACATTTCTACTTTCAAAACGTATTTTCATTACGAGTGATTCATCTAAATGGGTTTGTGCTGGCGCTTTAACAGCTACAAATAAAATGATCAAGATGATGTATACTACATTCACGGACGTCGTCCTTTTTTGTTTTGTTTTTGTTTGGCTTGTCAAAATATCAACAAGAACTATTAAGTTAATCGAACTGATCGGTGTGCGTTATATTATTATAAAATATCGATATATTTACAATAGTCATTGTAAATATGTTGATTTATCATAAAACCTGACCGTTTGTTTTGTATGAGTTGGGTGGTGGAGAATGAACAGGAGATCAAAACTTGAAATTAGTATGGCAAGCAGTCGTTATCTCTATGAGTTTTATTTTCTCTATAAAGGTACACGCACAAATACAGGCGAATGGTGACGTTGATGTACTCAATGTTGCCTTAATGAATGAAGATAGGTACCCCTATTTTGTCAAACCGAAGTTCGGAACCCCTGAGAAGGGTGTCTATATTGATCTTTTGAATGAAATTGGAGAGATGACAGGAATCCGCTTCAAGTATCATTTTTTCCCACAGTCGCGGGTTCGACACTTAATGAAATACCAGAAGATGGATGTTGAACCTGGGATAGCGAAAGAATGGCGAACCGAACTTCTTGAGCTTGAGAACAGTGTGTACAGTATTCCGTTGTATCGAACGTCTGAAGTGGTTATCTATCGGCGTTCTCACTTTGAATCTCCGCCCAATACGTTGAGTGCGTTTAAAACGCTGACTTCTTGTTCTGTTTTAGGTTTTTATGACGTAAACATTGGGGGTTCAGACAAAGACAGTATTACAGAAAATAATTCAAAAAAGATGATCGAAATGAACCGTTGTGATTATATGTTTATGCCTCTAGTCATCGCAGAAGCTAAAGAGATCAACGAGCAACTCATTGGGGTCACAAAGCCAATGAAGCATTTTGAATTAAGAATTAGATTAACAAAAGTGAATGAGGGGTCTCTTCCTAAGATTAATGAGGCAATCAAGTTTCTACGATCTCAAGGTTACATCACACAATTATTTGATAAGTATAAAAAGTTAGGAGAGTCCTAATGAGCAGGTTGAAAACGACACACTTGCTCATTGGTTTAATGATCATCTTAAGCTTTTATTTGATTTTCTTAGCGACAATTCAGGATTCAAATGGCCATTTAAAGGCAAGAAACACACCGTTAAAAATAGCTGCAAAAATATCGGATTTGATCGCTCCTCATTTATACAATTTGGATGTAAAAAACCTGCGGATGACGGTTGAATCGATTATTACTCACAACGAATCGATCAATGCACTCGATATAAAAGATGTTGTAAGCGGGAAGAGCGCATTGACGTACTTCAAGAGCGAAAACAGCGCCTATTTCAACCGTTCTATCGATGAAAATGTACGTTTGTATTCGGATTACGCCAACACTGATATTGTTTATGACGGATTGGTCATAGGTAAAGTGCATCTTTATATCTCTGATGATGAACCTTTAACGGATGACCGTTTCCACATTGGATATTATGCGGCTGTTTTTGTACTTGTTATCTTGCTTTTATCGGGCATATTCCATGCGGCTCTAAAGAGATCTGATGCAAAGCTATCGAGCTTCGATATCAACTCAAATAAGTTTCTCTATTCATTTCTAATCTCCATCATATTTTTCGTCATGATCGCAACGGCGGTGAGTTATTTATTGATTGATTCTAGTCGAAGTTATGCAATCGAAAGAACGAGAAGTGACCTTAATAGCGTTGTTCGTGGTTACCAAGAAGGTGTTGAAAACAAAGTTAACTTGATGAAAAGTACTTTTGACTTCATCACTTCAACTGACGAGTTTATCAACGTGTTTGATGAGCTCATGATTACGCGAAATGAACAGGTAAACGTATCAATAAAAAACAATCAGAATCGACTAATTCAAGTTTTCAAACGGTACGAAAACTTACATATCGGGGGAAACAATGCATTCGTGGTATTAAATACTAAAGGGTCAGTGTTGACTAACTATGGGGATAGCGTTGTTTATGATGAATTCAATGCAGATATCTATCCGTATTTTCTAGAAGCTCTTCGGGGACGAGCATCAATATTCTCGATAGGTGCTTATTACGACCACATTGAGCAAGACTACAAAGGAAATCTGTTTTTTTCTACTCCAATTATTAAACAGAAATCCGGAAAAATCGTTGGTGTAATTGTCAGTGAAATACTGACCGATGAGTTGTTTTTCCCTGATGACTACAAAAAATATTTTCAAAATACGGGAGAGATGCTCGCAGTTGATACGTCGGGCATTGTGATATCGCGTTGTAAGAAAGGGAATTGTCTAGGTAATAAGAAAGATGGAATTATCACTATTTCACAACCGCCGAGTAATGGTGACATTAGTGATATGGAGCGCACTACAGATTACCAAGGAACTAAGGTGTTTGCTGTTGCAAGTAAGCAAAGTACGTTTCAGGCTAATTTTATAGCGAAGATCGATGTTGATGAGGCACTAACTGAGCACAACGACTTTCAGTGGGCTTTGATTATCATTACATCCGGTATGAGTGCTTTTGTTATTTTGAGCCTCGGCTTTACATTGATCATTGTTAGAAAAGTGACGGGCAAACAAATTGCGTTAAATCGAAGTTTGATTGAGCGGTTGGGTAATGCTGCTGAATTTAAAGATAATGATACCGGGATGCACGTGGTTCGAATGAGCCATTACGCAAGAATTGTCGCAGTAAATTATGGTTGTACAAAGCAATGGTGTGAAAACTTATTCACTGCTGCGCCGATGCACGATATCGGGAAAATAGGGATTCCAGATAAGATATTACATAAACCAGGCAAACTAACCACGCAAGAGTGGGATGTTATGAAAGCACATCCTATATTTGGAGCGAAGATTATCGGAGAGCATAGTAGCCCTTTGTTGATCATGGCTAAGGACATATCGATAGCACACCATGAGAAATGGGATGGGTCCGGCTATCCTTACAATTTAATGGGTGAGCAAATCCCTTTATCAGCACGAATTATTGCAATAGCTGACGTATTTGATGCATTGACTACCGTTAGGCCATACAAAGAAGCATGGAGTGATGAGAAAGCGATAGCATTAATAAAGTCAGAATCCGGGAGCCACTTTGATCCAGAAGTCGTTGATGCCTTCATACGGTCGATTGACGAAATTCTACAAACTAAAGATCAGTATCGCGATATTCAATGTGACCCAACTACCCAAAATCATCTTAAACAAATGTAGATTTAATTGATTGGAAAATAGGCCACTGAATTAGTGGCCTATTTGGTGTGCAGAGCAGGGGGACGATTTTGCATAAAGGTTGGGGCTAGATAGGTTTTTCTAGCTTAAATTCAATGTTACGCGTGAATTACGGCGTAGCCGACACACTTGTAAACACAACTTTGAACCTCTTGTTCATCACCTTGTATTGAATCAAATAGGCCTTTAACACCATCAAGCTTAGGTATTATTGGGCCCGCAGTTAGGATTGCTTTCTTAAACCTTGAATCGTTGTCGAACGCCTCAGTCCAAGATTGGTAGAACGCCTCTGCTGATTCAAATTTGAGTGGTTGTTTGATGATCTCTACATACTTTGATACTAACTCTAAAGCGAGATCTTCTTTACGCTTGAAGTGTGTATTGATGCCACTACGTGAAATAACCGCTTTTTTAGACAACCGAGTAAATGTTGCAGCATCAAAGCCTTCATTCAAGGTAATATCAAAGGCCGCCTCAATAATTCTTCTTTTTGTATTTTCTGCTTTTTCGCTCATTCGCTACGAACCCGAACTTTTAGTAGAAAGTTATTTCTTCATCAACTTCGCAAGATCTGCGAATGGATTGTGTGTAGCTGATTGATGATCATCTAAACTCGCTTTTGCATCGACGCCATAACGGTCATGATCTGTGTATTTTGAGTGTTCATGATCGTGGCAGTAAAGGCACAATAGTTCCCAGTTGCTGCCATCTTCAGGGTTGTTTGTATGGTCGTGATCGACGTGGTGAACGGTCAGTTCTCTTAAGTTCGAGTAAACAAATTCACGCGCGCACTTACCACAAACCCATGGGTACAGTTTGAGTGCTTTTTCACGGTAGCCTTTCTCTTGACGAGCGTACGCTGCACTCGAGCCAGTGTAATCAGAAGACATTGCCAAATCCTTATCAATTGTAATCTCCCGATTTTATCACAGCTTTCTTTAACCTGTAGGCATGTCGTAACTAAATCATGTTTCGTACTAACCGTTATGTGGCTTCGGTTTGATTAGGCACTTATCTTTTACGTGTGCTATCTCATAAAACAGGTTATTTCTTTCTGGAATAAGCCATGCTTAACAGTTTGAAAAGAAATTGTATTCAGGGGTTTTAACTCGGAGTCGGTGACCTAATATCAGTTAAAGCTACCCCATATTAATAAGGAAATATCATGTCAGAACAATACACTCCGCCAAAAGTTTGGGTTAACGATACTGCTGGTGGTAATAAGTGGGCAAACATCAATAGTCCTGAATCTGGCGCTCGCTTTGATAAAGAACTTCCTGTTGGTGACCATGCTTTTCAATTGTATTCCCTTGGTACACCTAACGGTCAAAAAGTCACCATCTTGCTGGAAGAGTTGTTAGCGGCGGGTGTTAAAGAAGCTGAATATGATGCGTACTTGATCAACATTGGTGAAGCTGAACAGTTCTCTTCTGGTTTTGTTGGAGTGAATCCGAATTCAAAAATACCGGCACTCGTTGATAAGTCTGGTGCTGAAGACGTGAATGTTTTCGAATCGGCATCTATCTTGATGCACTTAGCTGAAAAATTTGGTCACTTTCTACCAAAAGAAGGGACAGCAAGAACACAAACCATTAACTGGTTGTTCTGGGCACAAGGTTCAGCGCCATTCCTAGGCGGCGGTTTTGGCCACTTCTACGCTTACGCTGATGAAAAGCAAGAGTACCCAATTAACCGTTTCGCGATGGAAGCGAAGCGCCAGCTAGACGTGTTAGACAAACAGTTAGCGAATAACACTTTTGTTGCGGGAGAAGAGCTGACTATTGCTGATATCGCGATTTGGCCTTGGTATGGCAACCTTGTGCTAGGTAAAATTTATGATGCAGCTGAGTTCCTACAAGTTGAGTCTTACACCAATGTCGTTCGTTGGGCGAAGCAACTTGAAGCGCGTGAAGGTTTCCAACGCGGCCGAGTAGTTAACCGTTCATTTGGCGAAGAGTGGGAGCAAGTACCAGAGCGCCATTCCGCTGAAGATATTGACCGAGTGTTGAAGCTTAAGCCTTAGTTTTTTTTGAGGGTGGTTTTTTGGCTGATATACCCTCTCGGCTTAAATATTAATGGCTAATTTAAATGCTGTATCTTTATCTAGATATGGCATTTTTTTATTTTTTTCGCTGGGAGGTGGTGCAATTGGAATAAAGATCTCAATTAAAGTTTTGATAAATTATTCAATTGCTTACCATTGCTCTTCTTTATGGTTAAGACAAAAAACGAGAGTCATCGAGGTGGAGTAAATCGATAAGATAGCGGTCCATTTTAAATTACGATTAACATCGCTCAATGAAAAAAAATATAATTGCGCTGGCTATCATATCCACTGCTCTTTCAGGGTGTAATGACGATTCTCGAAGCTATGGCGGTACCCCTGGTACTGTACCTCCAACTAGCATTGTTCCACCAACGGATATCGTTCCACCGACTGACATTATCCCACCAACGGATATCGTTCCACCGACAGACATTGTTCCACCAACGGATATCGTTCCGCCGACAGACATCATCCCTCCAACAGATATCATCCCTCCAACAACTTATCTCGGTTCGTTGTTATCAAGTGGGGCTGTTGTGTCTGGAGAAGTGTACTGTGATGGCATCAGCCTCAAAAACGGAACATTCAGTGTTAAACAAGGTGTGAGTTTTAGCTGTACATTAGGTCATCTTACTTTAGGTGACTTTACTGCTCCTTTACCTGAGGTGACAGAGTACTCGATTTCAAATGATGGGATTTATACAGCATTTGAATTGACAGAATTACACGGAGAAAATGTCACTAAGGTACTGCAATCCATTGATGTTTGTGAGACTGAAAGCACTCTCTGTTTAAAAGAACTCGACGCTTTTGATATTGAAGGCGTGTTCTCGCAACTGGATGATGAAGGTGCAGTCGATGCATATTTTGAGTCTAAAGAAGAAGAGTCAACCGACAAGGTTGGAAACGCTCCTAGTTCACACGTAGACACAAGCGTTGTTCCAGCAGTTGATCCAAATGCGGACAACGACCTTAACGCTGGTTTCGTTTCTGCAGATGCAGAGTCTACTTACATCTATAAGCCAAGTTCCGATGGCCAAGTGTTAACTTACAGTAAGCTCACTGATCAAAACGGTAAAGCGATCTCCGGAATCAGTTTCTTTTCGGCTAACGCAACAGGCGTAACTGATAAGGAGGGAAGCTTTGAATATCTATGGGGCGATAGAATCACTTTCGGTATTGATACGTTTGAGTTTGGTTATCTCACTGGTAATCAGGTCGCTTACAAACTATCGGATGTGACGACTAATGTGGTTGAGAAAGCAAATATACAGTCTTTGATTGAGCGTTACGCTGTTGACCATGTTACTCATTATGAAATATCTGAAGAAGTTCAAGGGACATTTTCAAAGTATCCGAATGTAATCAACGAATTAATTAACTTAACCCTGCCAAACGGTGGGGTCATAGAAGATACGGGCTTCAAACTGCCGAATGAGTTTGTTAGTCAGTTTAGCCAAGGGCTAACGGCAGTAATCGATGAGCAGCTGCGCCAAACGCCTCAGTTTATGGATTATGTTCGTCAACCTGTGATGTTATCCATGGACTCTGGCCAGTATGTAACAGAGTCTCTGCAGCAAATCTTCCATAACGTCACGACATTCCATGTCTTTAATGACAACGGCAGTTTTTACGGCGCAACGGGCTATACCCGTGGTATGCGAGCTCTGAACATTTCGAACAGAGCATTCCCTGTGGTGATGCCAAGAACTGATAAAAATCGTGAGCTTTATTTTGGTGAGCAACAGGCTTGGACTCGTGAAGGCAAGCCTTACATCGCACAACATCCAAGTATCTCGATGCTTCCGATTCCTTTAGTCTCTGAAGACAACGCGACTTATGGTTTTCCATTCGTTACAGCAGGCGAGATAGGCAAAGGTAAAGTCGTGTTCATGGGCAATGGCTTATATCCAAGTATTCTGTCATGCCCAGAAAATTATTGGGCCAATCGCACATTGCATATCGATAGCAAAAAACAACTGTGCACTGTTTCGACGTTCGAAAACCTACAGCATGATGACCAAGGTAGCATGAGGTTGTTTTTCTCGAACTTGTTTGAGTGGTTCAATAACGGTTTGCCAATTGCTGGGATGAATGCCGTCACCAATATTGACCAAGCTTATTTGGCTTATCATCACTCCACCATGGGTAAGCAGTACACCTTTTTTGTTAGTCCGCAGTATGGTTTTGCATCAATAGATAAACGTGGTTCTGGTGAGTTTGATGGTTTGGATGCGAGCACTACGCCGATTTTGATCCTTCAGGCATACCCACCTAAGTTGGTTCAAGATGGCATGACTAACCAGTTTGTTGCTGACTTGGATAACCCGAACTTAAACCAAGACGATATTACGGCTCTTATTAACTATGTTAATGACGGTGGCAATATCTTGTTTATGGATGCGATTCAAACGACTAACCCTGAACCTATTGGACGTTTAGCGGACGCCGCGGGTGTCTCTCTAGGTGGTGAAAACGTTACGCCGACAAACCAAGCTTTCTGCGGTAGCTCTTATTACTGCAAAGCGCCGTATCCAAATCTTCACGTGAAGAGCGAAAAGGAAATGGTGGTTCTTGAGCGTTTTCAAGATAACCAAGGAGAGCCTCCATTCACGGTAAATCAAGATGGTACGGTTGAGTGGATTGAAGATGAATCAAAAATCAAGTTTGAAATCCCGATTTATGAGGTTGCTAAGTTAGACGCTGAAGGGAAGCCAGTGCTTGATGCGTCTGGTGTAACAGTAATGGAGACGAAATCCGCACGTATTTTTGTTGAATCAGCTGAGGAGCGTGAAGCGGCGATCAAAGAACTGCAAACAGCATTTTCAGGAACGGAGTTGTGCAAAAATGACTATGAGTACGAGTTTAACTGTATAGAAACTCGTTCTGGGGACGGTGTTACTGTTCGCGGATCTTACCATCGTGCAGATTTTGACCGCTATGAAGTGAGTGAAGTTGTTGTTGCTAGCATGGTGAAAGCAGCGAATTTGGGCACTAACTTTACGGCGCTTTATGAGCATGAAATCTACTATCGTACGAAGGGCACTCAGGGCAAGCGTCTGTCTAACAGCGAATTGAATCAAGCGTTTGATAACCTGTCTGTTTGGATGTGGAACGACAACGCTTATCGCTTTGAAAGCGAGAACCAAGATGAACTAGGTTTTAAGCAAGCTGTTCAGTTCCTTAACTGTTATACAGAAGACTTACATCAAACAGATACAGTAGAAGCACAGTGTCCTGTTGACCTAAAAGCGTCGTTAGTCGCTAATGGAATGATATACGGCGAAGGTGAGTTATCGGGACAGTTGAATCCGAGCTATCCATTAAATTACATGGAGAAACCTCTGACTCGCATTATGTTGGGACGCTCTTTCTGGGATCATAATATTGTGGTCGATACGACAACGTACCCAGGTCGCACATCTGGTGTGTCGACTTCAAATACGGTGCTTATTCAGACTGATGGCGAAGCCGTGACGTATTCCGCTGGGAACAACCAATCGACAGGTTTGTGGGCGCCTAAATTGCAAGACGTGACCATAAATGAAGGTGTCACTGCGACGATTACCGTGATGATGGCGGATGATCTTACAGGTAAACCTAATCATGAAACCAGTTTGAAACGCCCTCCACGTATGCAAACTAGCTATGCATATGACGGTATGAGTTTAACCTTCCAAGTGCCATATGGTGGCCTCATTTACATTCAACCGAAAGTAAAAGAGGTTGGTGAAGTCGCGTTTAGTATTAATGGCGCGTTAAAAGCGGCTTGGTGGAAAGAGGGAGAGTGGATTAATTCTATTCAATCGGCAGAGGCACCCATAGCAGAAATCGATACGGGTTCATTTATTTATACGACCCCAATCAAGAATCTAGAATCCGCTGATTTGAACCAATTCGCAACAGATATGAATCGATTCGCCGAAGCGGCAAGTGACTTCTACGGGCGTGATGAGAGACAAAACGATGGTTTACATCGTAGGTTCACTTATCCAGAGCTTAAAGCATTCCGTCATCACTTTGTCAATGACGTTCAGATATCGATTGGCTCTGCTCACTCCGGTTACCCAGTGATGAACTCTAGCTTTAATGCAAATCGAACTTATATTCCTACCAACCCTGTGAACGATTGGCTGTTGTGGCATGAAGTGGGTCATAACTTAGCATCAGCTCCTTTCTTAGCGGCTGGTAGTACAGAGGTGACCAATAACCTTCTTGCGCTTTACATGCAGGAGTTAGAAGGTCGCAATGCAAACCCTGAAATGGATCGCATTAAATCTGATATCAAGAAAGCGCCTAAATGGCTGGAGCTTAATAATGAACATGCATGGTCACATGGTGATGCTGGTTTGCGTCTAGTTATGTTTGGGCAACTAAAAATCTGGGCAAAATCGAATTTTACTATTGATGATTGGCATGCCAAAGGGGCAAGCAAGTCCGATGTCTATGGTGATGATCAAGGTTGGAATATGTTCAAGCTAATGCACCGTAAAGCTCGAGGCGACGATGAAGGTGACGAGGGTTTAAATTATTGTAGTGCAAAAGCCACAGGGCTGAATGGTGGTGATTTGATGATGGTGTGTAGTTCATATGTATCAGGCTATGATTTAAGTGACTTCTTTGTAGCTTGGAACGTGGGCGAAACCTCAATGACTAATGCCGATGGCTCAAAGTCGTATAGTGGCGGAATTAGCTCTAAAGGACTTAGTGCGGTCGAACAGTTAAAACTAGAGAAACCAAAGAACAGCCCTTTGAATGTTGATTCAATTTACTAACGCTAATTCTTGCCAAGGCATTTTATAGCTTAAAAACAAACGCCACACTTAACTTTCGTGTGGCGTTTTTGTAACAATATTCTAGAAATCATCAGCCAAATCAGTCTTCTATATGATGTTAAATACTCCGGCTGCCATTGGTTGGCTGTCCTTGCTAGAGAAAGCAGGTTAAACTGTTCGAATCATAATTCTAAAGGATGGTGCCATGTACCACGGTCATATCTATTTCCCTCTGCGCTTTGCAGAGCAAGCAGAAACACTGCGTCAGAAAATCCTCTCAGAGCGTAAAGATGTGTTAGAGACTTTCCCACTAATACAGCGTTTGGTTGGCCCGCATAAAATGCCGATGTTTGAGATTCACTTTGTGAATAAAGAGTCGGGTATTGTCGAATGGCTTGAGCAAGAGCGTGGCGATATGTCGGTGCTGATTCACCCAGTAACGGGCGGCGAAGAAACGCTAGACCACACAGTTCGTGCGACTTGGCTTGGTCGCGAGCTGGGTGTATTTGAAGAAACGCTGACTAGCTAATTTAATTCTTCGCCCGACAGTACGTGCCTAATCAACGTACTTGGTAAATATCGCTGCTGTCGGGTGTGCCAATACTCACTTATATTTTGAACTACGTTATTCCTTAAATAACTAGCTTCTCCAGCTATTGCCCAGTAACAGCGATACCGCTACCGAAACGCCTAATGCGATTAAAATATTAGGTAAGTAAAATCCCCAAATAGCGACACAAACCGCCACGGTTACTACTGCCCATAACAGTGTTTCTAAAATCCAAGTGCCCATAAAATAACTCCTAACTAGATTGTGCGACTAGCATAACCAAACAAGGGTAAATTTTTGGTCACCATCAAATAACCATTTGGGCAAATCGCTACAGCGTGACTTTAACGATGAACTCATTGTTGTGAGTTTCATGAGTAAACTGCCAACCTTGGTTCTGACAAACGCGATCTATGAGCTCTAGGCCGATACCAAAAGAGGTTTGTTGTTCAGAGTCGTTTGCTAGGTTTTCATCTTCCAAACGGTTGGTTAACTCAAACTGATGTTCTGTCAGTGTGATCCTGATATTTCCGCTACCGCCGTGTTGAAATGCATTTCGGACTAAGTTGGTGATCACAACCTCAGTTAACTCGCGGGGAAGGGAGTGTTCGCCTTGGTCGACCTTGGTGTGAATCTCTACTTCTTTGTTTTTTAAAAGATAACGTTGGCTTTCGATAATGTTATCGAGCAGGGGAGTCAGCTTGATTTGCTCGTAGTTGGTCTCTATCTCGTTATTACGACTCATCCACAACAGCGTTGTTACCAAGGCTTTCATGTTGGTGGCTGAGCGTTGGATTCGCGCTACCGCTCGTTGTCCGCTGTTAGGAATACTTTCAGACAACCGAACCAGCATATCGCCACTGGCTGAAATAGTGGCAATCGGTGTTCTTAACTCGTGGCTTGCTGCTTTTAAGAAAAAGCTCTCCCGCTCATTGGCCTGACGTTCGCCCTGCACGCTTTTAATTAGTTGGGAAGCTAACTGGTCGATTTCTTTATAGCGAAATTGAGTCAGACCTTCAGTCTTGTCCACATCCAGAGATTCAGACCATTTTGATAGCCTAATAATCGGTTTGGTGACTCGATGTATCAGCAGGCGAATGATCAAAAATACCAAGAGTAAAAGGGCACCGATGGCAATGAAGGCATTGTTAATTTGGTTCACGGAATCGGGTGGGTTCAGCTCGAATAGATTCAAGTAGATGGCTTCATCATATTCAGAAATGATGTACAAGGCTTCATCTTTACCAGAAACTTGATGTTTGGCGGCATAGAGGTATTGCCCTGATTCATTGTTAGGTGAAGGGTGGTAATGATCATAAATAGCATCGTTATCAAATGTTTTCCAATCAAAGGCTTGTTGGAACTTAGCAGGCAGATCTGAATAACTCAGAAAGGCTTGGAATGTTGGGTTTTGGTAGTCTGGCAGTTGCCCTGTTTCGAGGTAATGTTGTTCTGCGACTTCTAATTCATACAGGAATCCATACTTTGCCGATTCATTGAGGCCAATTTGGTAGCTTTGAGACACCATTAAGCTGTAGATGGCAGTCAATAGCACGACAATGCCAAACAGATAGAGGTAAATATCGCGCTTAATACTGACTCGATTCACGCTTGCCTGTTTCATGATGGCTCCTCATGCAAGACAACACCAATGCCATGAACCGTGTGGACTAGCTTTGAATCAAAGGGCGCATCGACCACTTGGCGGAGCTTAAACAGGTGCGCTTTCATGCTATCCGAACTTGGCATTTCGTCTTCCCATGCTTCTTCAAGCTTGGCTTTGCTCACCACGTTAGGGCTGTTTCGAACTAACATAACGAGCATTCGCCAACAGACGGGGGAGAGCTTTAATAGCTTGCCGTCTCTAATGGCTTGGTGCTTGTCTAAGTCCAGTTTGAGATCTGCGACAGACAGGGATGTCACTGAACCTTGAGCGCGGCGCACTAATGCCATCAGCCGTACTTTGAGTTCTTCCATCGCAAAAGGCTTCACTAGATAGTCATCCGAACCGACCTCAAACCCTGCGATTTTGTCTTGTAACGTGTCTCTTGCCGTCAACATGAGAATCGGAGTGGTCACGCCTTGCTTCCTAAGAGATTGGCAGACATCAAGCCCATCCATTTTAGGCATGTTGATGTCCGTTAAGATGATGTCATAACGCCCCTCTAAAGCGAGATTTAGACCCGCGCTGCCATTGTAAGCAAAATCGAATTCGAAACCGTCGAGTTCCATATAGTCTGCAATGGCTTCTGCCAAGTCGCTGTCGTCTTCAATCAACAGGGCGTTAATACTCATAAGTGTCCTTACTTTGTTTCTCGTTCTCTTTTCCAAGCCCAGATAGGCGGTTGAATAAGAATTTGTAGTCGGTGGTTCCAATTTGGCGCGTGCCACAACTGTTGGCCTAGTTTAACGTAGCCATGGAAATATACCTTAAATGGGTTCACAGAGTTGATTCTCGGGAACACACCATATCTGACTTCTTCCTCTTCTTTGGCGAAGGTACCGAACATCTTGTCCCAAATAATGAAGATGCCTGCATAGTTCTTATCAAGATACTGCTTGTTGGTCGCGTGATGCACTCGGTGGTGTGAAGGCGTATTAAACACCGCTTCTACAGGGCGGGGCAGGCGTTTAACGGTTTCAGTGTGCAGCAGTGTTTGAAACAGTTGAACAACGGTTTCACACATCAGCACTACAAACGGATTAAAGCCGAGCAGAATTAACGGCAAGTGAAAGAAGAACGGGAAGAACCAATCTAAAGGCCCAAAGCGATAGGCGACCGAGATATTAAAGTAAGGCGAGCTATGGTGAACCGAGTGCGTTCCCCATGCTAAACCGTTGCTGTGTAAGAATCGGTGCTCCCAGTAATACGCGAGATCGGCCAAGATCAGGCAACCAAGAATTGTCCAACCAGATATTGGCAATTGAGTCAGGCTGAAATTCTCGTAAGCGTAAACAAACGCGCCCACATAGGCTAACCCGACAAAGAAAACGGTAACCAATAAGAAGAACAAAGTGACTAAGTTGGTCGCGCTGTCTCCCAACATGTTCCAGGTGAGCTTTTTCTTAAAGGCATAACGGATAAGCTCAAAGATAAACAGAGCCAGAGCAAGCAGTAGAAAGTTGTCGTCTACCCAAGTCTCGGTCAGGATGATGCTCGTTTCTGTGAATGTTTGAGAGAGAAAATTCCCAATGCTATCCATAGTGAAATCCATAACTAAATCCTTTACTGGTTGTTCTTATAATAGACGTACAACTCACTAGAATCTGGCAACCCATGCTGATTCAGCTGGTGGTGTTCTATGACCATATCCACTTCTTTTAAAATCGCGATACCTTCCCAAGCTTGTGCTAGTTCCTGTTCAGTATGCTCACCTTTGCTAAGCAGGAGGGTGCCTTTGGCTTTGTTGGGAAGCTCAATCAAGAGTTTGTTTTTCTTTGATTTTGATTGCTGAGTCGGGAAGCCAATTGTGATCGTCGCTTCGCTGAAATCTAAGCTGATGTCTTGATAGATCACGATGACTTCCTGTTGCTGTTTCTGGTGTTTAGTGATTGCTTCGTTATTGGTTTCTAGTTGCTTATAGAAGTCCGCCCACAACTCTGGAACATTATCTAATGGAATCGTCTTGCTCAAACCTTGCAGATAAGTCGTGTTTGCAGTGACTAGTGGTTTTTTAGATGCGGGCTTAGTTGCTTTTGACTCAGCTATTGAAACCTTTTTGATAGGCTGTTCCTTCGATGCATCCGCAATCGCTGGCTGAATATGTAATCCCCCCCAGACAAGGCCAGTAATACCGACTGTCGTGAGTAATGAAGCGAATAATTTCATGCTCTTTCCTTGTTGTTCATTTTTCTTATCAAGGACAATAAAGGAGTCGAGGTAAACAAAAGGTAACCTATCTAGTGACTAAGCGAGTCTGTCGTCTAATTTGTTAATACAGCAATTTGGGACACTTTTTTCCATGCGGGATTGGTAATACTGGCGCCATATTCATTTATGGGCTCAATAATGCTATTCAAACATCCCATCTCTCTGCTGACGATCATTAGGCTTAACCCATTAAAGGTCGCTGCGACTTGGTTAATGGTATTGGCTGAAAACGTGATGCTTATTCTGCTGCCGCTGTTTATTGGTTACGCCATCGACGGAGTGCTAAACCAGAGCTTTCAGCCTTTGATGATGCTGGCTGCGATTCTTCTTGTACTGGTGGTTATCAGCGTCGTTCGTCGTTTTTATGATACCCGTGTGTATGGTGCAATTCGCGTAAAGCTGGCAAACCTTGTCGAGCGTAACCTGCGCGGTTTATCTATTTCGACCAAAGATGCGCGGCTAACCATGTCTCGTGAGCTGGTTGATTTCCTAGAAGATGATTTGCCTACTCTGATGACGGCGATAGTTCAACTGGTCGCGACGGTGGTTATCCTTTCAACGTTTCACTTCTCATTGGCGCTTTGCATGTTGTTTTCGGGATTGTCGATGCTGGTTATCTACGGCGTATTCCACCGAACATTTACTCGACTCAATGGCCAATTTAACGATCAAGTAGAGCAGCAAGTGAAATTGCTGAGTGGTGTTCGTTTATCTGCACTCCGCTGGCACTTTGAGCGCCTAAAACAGTGTGAAATCAAGCTTTCAGATACCGAAGCTGTTGTTTATGGGCTGATTTTTATCGTGTTGTTTGGCGCGGTCATCGGCAATTTATGGATGGTGAGTCAGCTTATCGAGCCGACCGCAGGGCAAGTGTTCTCCATCGTCACTTATTCACTCGAGTTTGTTGAAACTGCAGTAATGTTGCCAATCACGTTACAAACCCTTTCTCGTCTCACTGAAATCAGTCAGCGCCTTAATCACACCTCACTTCAGCCTGTTACCGGGGAGATATCTCATGAAATTTAAAAAGCCACTTTCTGTATTAGTTGGTTTCGCAGCCATTTTTATCGCATTGGTTGTCGTTGATGTACTGGAACCTGAAGCTACCGAGCCAGTTAAGAAACAAGCTGTCCTTGCTCCAGTCTCAGTTTTAGAGGTGATACCCTCACAGCACGAATCGACGTTAACGGTATTAGGCTTAACCGCTGCTCGTTGGCCAGTGCAGCTAAAAGCGTCGAGTAGTGCTCAATTAAAGTGGTTAAATGAAAACATTGAACCGGGGGATTTGGTTAACAAAGGCGATGTGTTAGCAAAATTAGATACAAGCGCAGTTGATGCGAACTTGGCTCAAGCTTCGAGTGTATTGAAACAAGCAGAGTTGGAGTTGAAAAAGGCTAAGCATGAGCAAACGGTCGCGTTAAGAATGCTGAACCCGAAAACGAGTTCGTCTTTTGCTCGCAGAGAGCCTCAAGTACTGGCTGCGAAAGCTAACCTGAAACAAGCAAAGCAGGCTCACCTAAGCGCACAGAAGTTGCTGGAAGAGTCTGTGATTACTGCGCCCTTTGATGCGGTGATCATGAAACGCCATATTAGCCCAAGAGAATGGATAGCAGCGGGGCAAGTGACTTTTGAACTAGCTGCCAGTGATTCAATTGATATTGAGTTGCCGATCTCAGAAATGCATTGGCAACAAGTTCAAGCGGCGCTTACTGAACCGAGCATCACTGTGGTGAGCCGTTCTGGGAACCAGTGGCCCGCCAAAGTGCGTTTTGTGTCTCCTCAAGTTAATGCGGTTACCCGTCAAAGACAAGTGGTGTTGTCGGTTGAAGCACCGTATCAAAGTAAGCCAAGACTGTTTCCAAATCAGCAGGTTCAAGCCGTGGTCAATTTAGGATTAAAGGACAACGTAGTCAGTGTCCCTTTAAGCGCGATGACACGAGATGGATATGTGTGGACGTTAGATAATAACGACCGTTTACGCAAAGAGTCTGTAGTGCTTGTTGGGCAAGGTAATCAAACGTTCGATATTCAGTTAAGTGAGCAAAGCGAGGAGGTTCGCCTAGTGGTTCAGTATCCGCTTGCTTCGATGCTTATTGGTAAACAAGTCGAGCCTAACTTTTATCAAGATGATAGTTCAGAATCCATGATCGCGATCCAATCTGATGATGAACAGATTGAGGAGGAAAACCAATGAGTTGGATGACTAAATGGTTTATCAATAATCCTGTTGCTGCCAATTTATTGATGATGGCGATTGTTATCAGTGGTGTGCTTGCGTTTGGACAATTACGTGTCGAATCGTTTCCTCAAATTGCGCCATCGTCAATTAGCATCAGCGTTGTTTACCCTGGAGGTACCGCGCAACAAATAGACGAAAGTGTGACACAGCGAATCGAAGAGTCGATTAGTGGTATTGCTGGCATCAAACAGATTACCAGTCAGTCCAGTGCTGGGGTGTCTCAGGTCATGGTTCGTAAAACCAGTGACACGGATCTAGATAAGCTTCTGGATGACATTCGTAATCAAGTTAACGCGATCAATGGTTTTCCTGTGCAGGCTGAAAAGCCTCAAGTGGTGCGTAATGAGTTTACTAACTTAGCTGCGTTTGTGGTGGTGTCTGGGCCGAGAACTGATGCAGAATTACAACCTATTGCCAAACAACTGGAACAAGCACTAAAGAAGAATCCTCGTATCTCGAAGGTGTCAAATTGGGGTACTCGAATGTCTCAATTGGTTATTGAACCCGATACCGACCAACTTAAGGCGTTAGGGCTGAGCTTGGAAGACTTAGCTGGGCTAGTAGAACAACGTTCGCTTGAATCTCGTAGTGGAGAGCTCATTAGTGACAAAGGCCGTATGGTGATTCGCGGGGACGGTTATGCCGATGATTTACAGAAACTGAACCAGCTTGTTGTGATTTCTGGGAGCAACGGGAAAATACTATTGGGTGATATCGCCAAGCTCAGCCGTGGTTACCAGTACAGCGGTTCAATCGTACGTAACAACGGTTCAAATGCCATCGCTTTAAGGGTTAGCACCAGCCAAACTGACAATCTACTTAAGGTCAGTGAAGACATCCGAGAAACACTGGAGAGACAACGTGCGATCTTACCGTCTGACATTGAGCTTAATACCATGGCCGACATGGCACCCTACATTGAAGATCAATTATTTCGTCTGAGTGAAAACGCTTGGCAAGGCCTGTTGATAGTGGTGATTCTACTTGGGGTCTTTCTTGAAATAAGGCTCGCATTTTGGGTTGCGATGGGTATTCCAATTGCGCTTACTGGTACGCTCGCGGCAATGCAGCTGTTTAATTACAGCATCAATGACATCACCCTATTTGGTTTTATTTTGGTTCTCGGCGTACTAGTAGACGATGCGGTTGTCGTCGGGGAAGCGATTCATGAAAAAAGAACGGGTAACACCGGCTATTCTCATAATATCAATGGGTTACCAAATCTAAACAGCCACTCGAATATAAATGGAAAGGCAGCCGCTTGGCAGGGCGTTAACTCAGTATCAGTAGCAACCGTGTTTGGTGTGCTCACAACCATCGCAGCGTTCTCTCCAATGTTATGGATTAACAATGAGCTAGCCAAAGTGCTTGCCGGGTTTTCGGCAGTGGTGATCTTCGCTTTGCTCTTCTCGCTCATCGAAAGTAAGTTCATTTTGCCGTCACACTTGGCTCAGCTTTCGGTGAAAAAGCCATCTACAAGTATCTTCGCCAAGGTTCAGAGTGCAGCGCAAGGCGGGTTACAGTGGTTTAATCTCAACATTTACAAGCCAGTACTGGAGTTTGCGCTTGGCTACAAAGTCGCGTCCTTACTTGGGTTTGTGGCCGTTATCTCACTGGCTTATGGCATGTGGTCTAACGGTGCGATTCGCAGTGCATTGTTCCCTGAAATTCCGGGGCGTTATGTAACCGCAATTATCGGTTTGGAAGATGGAGCTCCGTTGCCTTTACAGCGACAAGCTTTGTTGCAAGTCGAACAAGCTATGACGCGTGTAGAAAAAGACTTAATGGACAACTATCCCTTGCAAGAGAAACCCATTGTTAATTTGCTTGCTTGGTCTGATGGCTATGGTGAAATTGAAGTCACCGCCGAGCTCACCACTGAATCATTAAGTTCATTGCCGGGCAATTTATTGTTGAAGAAATGGAGAGAAAACACAGGACCGATAGAAGGTGCTTACTCAGTTAAGTTTAGTGCGGCAGAGGAGCCTGCAGGTGGTACTTTCTTAACGATTTCGTCCAATGATCGTGACCTAGCTTATCTTGTTAGCGAACAGTTGTCGGAAACTTTGGCCTCGTTAAAAGGTGTATCAGATGTCTACGATGATGGTCAAGATGGTTTGCCGCAAGTCCGCTTGGTATTGAACCAATATGGTCAGCAACTCGGGCTAACTCAAGTAAAACTGGCTCAGCTTGCAGGAGAAGCATTTGGAGAAAGAGAAGTTCATCGCCTATTAGAAAATGGGCAAGAAACCAAGGTGCTTTTGCAATATCCGAGAGAGGAGCGTAGAACCTTAGCTCAGCTACAACAGGCAATTATCATGCTGCCCAACGGTGGAAGCGTGATGATTGGTGATATTGCCGAGCTTCGTCATGAGCAAGAACCGCAAGTGGTTTACCGTCGTGACAGAGAGCAAGTGATCAACCTCTATTGGAAGCAGAACAGAAAGCTGCAATCACCAGAGAAAACACGTGAGCAACTTGAAGAAACCATCGACTCTCTGCACCTACAGTATCCAAGTGTCACGATAAAAGCGGGCGGTGAATTTGAAGAAATAGGTGAAGTGTCGAATGGCTTTAAATCAGCGATGATACTAACGCTACTCATGATCTACATTTTGTTGGCTGTGCCGTTGAAGTCTTACTGGCAGCCGATGATCATCATGGCAGTGATACCGTTTGGCTTTGCAGGTGCGATTTTTGGTCACTACTTGATGGATTTACCCATCAGCATTCTTTCGATGTTCGGTATGATGGCAATGACAGGCATCGTGATCAACGATTCGTTGGTGTTGATCACGCGTTTTAATAGTGAATATCGTCAAGGTGTACCGTTGCAACAAGCCTTGATCATTGCGGGTACCAGTCGTTTGAGAGCGATTTTCTTAACCACCATTACAACGGTGTGTGGATTGTTGCCATTGCTAAGTGAGACTGCAGAACAGGCGCAATACTTGAAACCAGCGGCAGTATCTTTGGTGTTTGGTGAGTTGTTTGCCACAGCGGTGACTCTGATTTTGATTCCCGTGCTGCTTGGTCTGTTTTGTCGCAAGCCGCCGCTAGTTGAAAATCTAATCGAACAAGAAGTACATGAACAAGATTCATTAGAAGAACTCACTTTGGAACGCTCGTGATTGATTTTATAAAGGACAAAGACGATAGTGAAACCAAGCTATCCGGTTCAATGAAGCTATCCAGTTCAGCGAAGCTAACCGACAGTAAACCCAATGTACCCGAGACCAAAGAGTGTATGACGAAAGAGAACAAACCAGCTTTGCATTTAGAGCCAGCCTTTAAACTGGTTCCTGAGATTACGTTGATTGAATCTTTGCCAGAGCACCTTCAAAAACGCTTTACGCATGCATTGACCTTGATGCATGAAGAGTGGGGTGAGCGTCGCACGTGGGAAGAAATCGCAACCGAGAGCGCTATTTCGCCCTACCATTTTCATCGTCAATTTACCGAGCTGTTTAACGAAACGCCGGGCCAATATCTAAGCCGAATTCGATTACAAATCGCGGTGGGTTTATTGATCAATGATGAGCCATGGAGCGTGATTGAGATAGCTCAGTACTGTGGCTTCTCATCGTCGCAGTCATTAGGCAAGGCGCTCAAGCGAGAGCTCGGTGTCACAGCAAAACATATTCGAGAAATGGGCTATAACGCAACGCCCAAGGAAACAGCGGATTTTATCCAGAAACTGGCACATCCAGGTGTACAGTCTTCGATGGAGAAAGAGCTTGTTAAGTCTATGCCTACAGAGCTGGTTTGGTATCCAGAACGTGGTATGCAAAAGCTTAAGTTGGATGATCCTGACTGGGAAACGGCGTTTGAGTTATATGGTCAAAAGTCGACACATTTGATGGGCACTATGCCGATCAAGCAAATGAGAAATAAGTGGGACGACATCGACGCTGAAATTGGAAACTGGCAAGTCGCGAAAGACCGTTACGATAGGGTAATTCCTGAAGGGTATTATCTATGTAGCGACGTTTATCTGGTTTCGGATGTGGCGTACAGCACGGCCTTAGAAGCTCTGTTTAAGGCGGTTGAGCAACAAGGTTTGAAGTTGGATGTAAAAGGTTATTTGGTCGAAATGATTCGTCAGATCGATATAGACGATGTCGAAGGCGTGACTTTCTCATTTCAGTTGCCCGTCTTAACGACGCAAGACAGCGAATAATAAAAAGGCTCCTCAATCGAGGAGCCTTTGTTTTACTAAGGAACAGTTTTAGCAAGGAACTGTTCTATCAAGAGCATCTGTTCGTCAGCTTTAACCGTTAAACAGAGTAGGGGGATTAAGCTTCTGCAGTCACTTTAGAATCGCTCATCTTTTTAAGAGCTGCGTAACCAAAACCTGTTACCGCTGTACCTGCTGCAATCGCCACTAGGTACATAAGAACTGGAGAGATAGCACCGGGAATTAGCAGTACGAACAAGCCGCCGTGTGGAGCCATTAGTTGTGCACCAAACATCATTGATAGAGCGCCCGTTAGTGCGCCACCTGCCATACATGCAGGGATAACACGCATTGGGTCTTTCGCTGCGAATGGGATTGCACCTTCAGAGATGAAACATAGTCCAAGAACGAATGATGCTTTACCTGCTTCGCGCTCGCCTGCTTCAAACTTGTCTTTCACTAGGAAAGTTGCAAGGCCCATACCTAGAGCCGGAACCATACCTGCTGCCATGATTGCTGCCATTGGTGCGTAAGTTTGTGAAGCCAATAGACCAACACCGAACGTGTAAGCCGCTTTGTTTACTGGACCACCAAGGTCGAAACACATCATTGCGCCTAGAATCACACCCAGAAGAATCGCATTAGACGTTCCCATGTTGTTTAGGAAGTCTGTCATTGCGCTCATCACGCCTGAAACTGGACCACCAACGATGTAAATCATGACCAAACCAGTGAACAAACTCGCGATAAACGGAATGATCAGAATCGGTTTGAGGGCTTCCATGGATTGTGGAAGTTGAACCTTGTCGGCAATGAATTTTGCTGCGTAACCCGCAATGAAACCCGCTGCGATACCACCTAGGAAACCTGCACCTGTTGAGCTAGCCAACATACCGCCAATTAGACCTGGAGCCAGACCCGGACGGTCAGCAATAGAGAATGCAATGAAACCAGCAAGAACAGGAATCATCAGTGCGAATGCAGAACCACCACCGATAGTCATCAATGCTGCTGCTAATGTGCCTTCTTCTTTAAACGCTTCGATACCGAATACGAAAGACAGTGCGATGATCAAACCACCGGCAACAACCACTGGAAGCATGTGAGATACACCTGTCATTAGGTGCTTGTACACACCTTTCTTCTCATCAGCAGGCGCTGAATTAGAAGACGCTGTGTGCTGGTATGGCTTAGCTTCAACGAATGCTTTTTCCATCTCTTGCTTTGTTTTCTTCAAAGCAGGACCTGTTGTCGTTTTGTATAGCGCTTTGCCGTTAAAACGATCAAGAGGAACGTCGATGTCGGCAGCGATGATAACAAGATCAGCGTCTGCGATTTCTTGGTCTGTCAGTTGGTTTTTCGCACCTACAGAGCCGCGAGTTTCCACTTTGATTTGGTGACCTAGGCGTTTGCCTTCTGCTTCCAGCGCTTCAGCAGCCATAAAGGTGTGTGCAACACCAGTCGGGCAAGCCGTAATCGCTACGATCTTTTTGCTGCCTGTACTTGCTGTTGTAGAAGAGTTTGCTGAAGTACCAGTAACTTCCACTGTAGTCTCAACTTGAGAAGCGTCTAATACCGTTGCTTGGGCTACCGCTTTCTCTAGAAATGCTTTTGCATCGGCTGTGCATTCAGAGATAGCTGCTTGGTACACTTTTTTGCCAACAAAGCGCGCTTTATCAACGTTTGTGTTGGCAGCAATAACAACAACGTCGCTGCTGTCGATGGTGTCTTGTGATACTGGAGAGTTAGGTAATACGCTAGATTGACATTCAATAGCGGCGTTCCAACCCAGTGTTTTTGAAGCTTGCTCTAACAAGCCTGCTGCGATGATGCTGTTTGCTACGCCACTTGGGCAAGCTGTGATGATGGTAATATTCATAATAATCCCTTTGTCCTATTTACTTGTGTCTAACTGACTAGTTGGAGCACTAAGCGCCTGTAATTGGATATTTTGTCGTACTGAATCCAGCTCTTGTTGGCTGGTTACACCCACGCCTACCTGTGAAACTGCTAGAGCAGATAGGGCGGTTGCGAATTGAATAAGTTCTGGTTTTGGCATCTGTTGCATGTGACCCCAACATAGGCCAGCAACTAAGGTGTCACCTGCACCTACCGTGCTTACTACTTGCATGCGCGGTGGTTGAGCGTGTAACCACTCACCTTGGTTAAGCCACATCACACCTTCAGCACCAAGTGACACAACGATGTTATCGATGCCTTTTTCGCTTAGGGCTTGGCCTGCGTGTTGGCATTGGTCGCGTGTAGTTAGTTCGGCGTTGAATAACTGAGATAGCTCTTCATCGTTTGGCTTGATCAGCCATGGTTGTGCATCGAGTCCCGCTTTAAGTGCATCACGGCTGCTGTCGAATAACACTTTCTTGCCCATATCGTGAAGTTTCTGAATCCACGATGCGCATAACATAGGTGAAACGCCTTGAGGTAAGCTGCCAGCCATCACGAAATATTCGTGATCTTCAGCTAACCCGAATAGAGTGCGCTCAAACTGTTCGATGGCAATCGGTGTTACCGCTACTCCAGGGAAGTTGATATCGCTAACTTGACCATTTTCTTCAACTAACTTCACGTTGATGCGAGTTGCGCCGTCGACACGAATAAAGCGGTCAGTTGCGCCCATCTGTTCGAACAGTTGGCAGAACGGCTCTTCGTTATTGCGACCAAGGAAACCTGTTACGGTGACTTTAGCGCCAAGTTCTGAAAGTACTTTTGCTACGTTTACGCCTTTACCCGCCGCATGCAGTGAGCTTTTGTTCACCAAGCTGACCGAACCTACGTTTAGAACATCGATGCTACCTGTCAGATCCAGAGCAGGATTTAGCGTTACGGTAACGGCTTTGATTTGTTTATCAGACATATCGATTCCTTAACCTTCGCCAAGGCCAGAAGCGATAGCTTTGCCAATCGACTCAAGTGCTTGAGCTGCGTCTTCACCTTCAGCAACAAACTGAAGCTGATGACCGTGTTTAACGCCAAGCGCGATGACTTTCATCAAGCTCTTCGCGTTCACTTCTTTTCCATCGCCATCTAGGTTTGATACGCGGATAGTTGATTCAAACTTCTTCGCTTCAGCGACTAGCATTGCGCCCGGACGAGCGTGTAGGCCGTGTGCATTTTTGATTTTGAATACCGCGCAGTTGTCATCGTCTTGAGAAGTTGTAGAAACCGCTTCACCTTTTAGAAGGCCAATCACTTGTGCTGCGTCAGCGGTTAACAGTTGTTGCTGTTTACCTTCGAAAACTATCTTGCTTAGGTTTGCCAGAATAGATTGGTGAGCGCTGTTACAAGCAGCAAATGCCACCAATGCTTTAACGGGTGTGCCTTCGTATTCGCAATCGTTCGCTGTTGAAACGAAAGATACGCCAGTGCGAGTTACGCCTTTGTCACTGCCCAACAACCACAAACCTTGGCCTAGGTGAGTCGGTGTTTTTGTTACTAAGTCAGCAACGAATGCATTGTCTGTGCAACCTGTATTCTTAAGTAGGCCGCCCGCCACTGCAGACATTTGAATCATGTCGCTTGCAGGGAACAGCAGCTGAACTAAAGAAGCGTCTAGGTCGGCTTCTAGCTGAACTTCGCCATTAAGTAGGGCGATGATTTCGTCTTCTGACTTCGCTTGCTTTAATTTCTGTTCAACACCGTCTGCCGCTAGCACTTTGGTCAGTTGCTTAAGAATGCCTAAGTGCTCGTCAGATTTAGCTGCAATACCAATCGCAACGTAAACACGGTTGCCGTCTGCCCAATCAATACCCTCAGGGAAGTGGTGTACCGCAACGCCTGTCTCTTTCACTAGGTCACGAGTGTCAGTCGTTCCATGAGGAATCGCGATACCGTTGCCAAGGAACGTAGAGTTCTGGTTTTCACGGTTTAGCATTCCTTCAACGTAGCCAGAGTCAACTAAGCCTTTGGCTGTTAGGTCGCCAGCAATATTTTGGATTGCTTGGAACTTATCATTGGCCGTTTGGCCTAGAGTGATGTCAGATTTTGATAATTTAAGCATGGTGCCTCTTTAGCGTATCGCTTGAGAATTTGTGTATCGCTACGATTCAGTCTAGAGCAAGATTTATGGAGCGAAACTCTTTGCTTTGCTCTTTGTTTTACTTTGGCTGAATCGGTTCAGCATTCAGTGTAAAAAAATTCAGCAAAGCCAATCCTGTTAACCAAAACGGTTTTGCTGCGTGTCGTTAATTTGTTTCGTTTACGATTTGTAAACAACCAAAAGCTTATTGACGACAAATGACGCTCAATTCATTCAAAAGGATGATTGAAGTCACTTTTCAGATTTTGCTGAATCCTTTCAGCTTTTATACTGAATCGATTCAGCATATAATTCAACTAATCCAGGGATCAGATCATTCGTTATATGATCCTACGCACAAAATACAGGTCACTCATATGACACTTGATGAAATCGCTAAATTGGCTGGAGTATCGAAAACCACAGCCAGTTATGTCATCAACGGCAAGGCGCAGAAATACAGAATCAGTGAAAAGACTCAACAGAAAGTCATGGCGGTTGTAGAAGAATATAATTACCGTCCAGACCACGCCGCTTCGTCGTTGCGCGCTGGTAATAGCCGTTCATTTGGTTTGATTATTCCGGATCTGGAAAACAGCAGTTACGCGCGTTTGGCAAAATTGATAGAGCAGAATTCACGCAAAGTGGGCTACCAGATATTGATTGGTTGTTCTGATGATGATGCTGAAACCGAACGAAAAGTGGCTGAAGCTTTGGTAAGTCGTCGTATTGATGCCTTGCTGGTTGCGAGCTCAATGCCAGACGCCAACGAGTTCTACTTAAAGTTGCAAAACTCAGGAACGCCTGTGATCGCAATTGACCGTCCGTTAGATGATGAGCACTTTGCTTGCGTACTCAGTGAAGATTTCGAAGCCGCATTTGAACTGACGCATTCGATTCTCGATGACAATATTCATAGTGTTGGTTTGATAGGCGCACTTCCTGATCTAAATATCTCACGCGAACGTCACCTAGGTTTTGAAGCGGCGAATAAAGCACATACTCAACAAACAGGGCTCGCAGAAAACAAGCCGATGGTTGTGGGTTATGGTGAGCACTTTGATAGGGAATCTGGGCGAGAGGTTTTTGAGGGTTGGATTGCAAAAGGCACGGTTCCTGATGCGATTGTGACTATGTCTTACACCTTGTTAGAGGGTGTGTTGGATGTAATGGTTGAAAAACCAGAGCTGATTAATCAAGTAAAGCTGGCAACCTTTGGTGATAACCGACTGCTCGACTTCTTGCCTTTTAAAGTCCATTCACTGCCGCAGCAGTTTGAAGTAATTGCCGACAGCGCTTTTGCTTTGGCGTTAAATGCATCGGCCAAGCGTTACCAAGCTGGCATTGAACTCGTGCCAAGAAGCTTAGTGAAACGAGGCTAATTCCAGTTAGTTACACAAGCTAAGTTAGCTTGAACACTTAGCTCGAACTTGGAATTAACTCGAACTTACAATTAACTCTAACTTGTAATCAGCTTGAACTAAGCAATAAGCCCAACTCTACAATGGCAACAATGCCGAGCAACAAAGCCAACACCTTCCAAAACTGGATTGGGTGTCGGTTTATCAAAGGTTGCTTGGCTTTGCTTTTCACCAAGCTTTGGTTTGGCGTGTAAAGGTCTGTCACAAAATCCCCCAACACTTGATGACGCTCGCCTGGCGATTCCGAGCAGGCTTTTTGTAACACCAAATCCACCCAGCTTGGTAAGTCAGCTCGTTTCTGAGTGATGGGTTGGTATTCCCATTGATGGTGGCGAGATTGCTTAAGCGATTGTGCGGTCATTTCAGAGTAGGGCAATGTACTGGTTAGCATCTCATAGCCGATCACAGCGATAGAGAACAAATCTGAGCTGGTGGTCGCGGTATTGTGCTTGATGGTCTCTGGTGCAATGTAATTGACCGCACCTAATGGAGTGTCGTCTTTGTCTGCGAGCTCTCCCTCTTCAAGGCCTCTCACTAATACAGCGCCGAGGTCGATGATTTTTATCTCACCATCACGTTGAAGCATGATGTTCTCGGGCTTTAAATCTCGGTGCACCATGTCGGCTCGTTGTAATACTCGAATGCCTTGCGTGATCTTTTCTAATATTTCGCGCACTTCATTGAGTGACGGTTTTGGATTGTCGTACATCCATTGTCTTAGCGTGATGCCTTCTACCCATTCGCAGATTTGATATAAAAATTGCGAGTTCTCTGGTGTCGGGTAGACCTTCATTACTTTCTTATTGTTTAGCAAGATCCCCGCCCATTGTTCATTAAAGAAAGCTCGGAGTTGCGACGGGCTATCGTGATATTGAACGGAAGGGACTTTTAGCACGAACTCGGTTTGTGTCTTTTTTTGCATCACACGATACACGTGGCTTCTAGAGCCTGCATACAACACCTCAAGTACCATAAAGTTATCGATACTTTGCCCGAGCTTTAAGGCGGGTGGAATGGCTCGTTTAGCCAGTTTTTCATGGAACTCAATGAGCGAAGGTTTAGGTAGATGGCTGACTTGCACAATCAAGCAGCTTACGTTGTCTGAGCTATTGTGGCTTAATGCGGTGTTACAGATGGTTTGAGCAGCGTATTCAAAATCAGACCCAGGCTTATCGATGTGTTCTTTGAAAGTATTGGGATCAACAAATTCATGCACGCCGTCAGAGGTCAGGATAAAGCAGTCGTCTTTCTTGATAGGCAGGGTTTGATAGTCAACGTTGAGTTGGTTATCCATGCCTAAGGCGCGTGTTAGGTAATGCTTCTGCCCCATGGTTTTACGTGTATGGTCACGGGTCAGTTGGCGTAATTCTCCATCTCTTAATAAGTAAACTCGACTGTCACCGACATGGAATATATGCGCGGTGTTCGATTTCAATATCACACTGCTGAATGTAGAAACTAGGGCGTTGTGGTTAACTTGTTGTGCGGGATGAATATTAGAAACAGATGTGTTGAAGAGCCAAGAGTTGAGCGAGGTTAGGACTTTCTGTGCTGAACGCTGAATGCTCCAGCTTTGGGGAGTCGCGTAGTAGTCGTCGATAAACTGCATCACGCTGGTGTGACTGGCTTTCTGGCCGTGTTCACTGCAACTGGCGCCGTCTGCTATACAAGCAACACTGCCTTTTAGCTCTTGCTCAGCACGAGTTTTAGGGTGTTTTACAATGATGGCGTCTTGGTTTTCATCACGAACGCCTTTATTCGAATAACCACCAAACTTAAGCGTAAGCTGGTTGTTGGATTCAGGCGTGATGACTTGCCCTTGGCTGAATGAAATCGTCATAACTGGTCTGCTTCTTAACTGTCTTCTTCTAACTTCCTTGAGAGAACATCCTAGGAAGAACAAAAGCTCTAGTGAACATAGAGCCTCTGAACGAAGCACCTAGCGTTGATGTATCTGCTAAGGTGCTTCTCCCGATTCAATGATATCAATGCTTCATCGTGCTGAGACTAGTTTGAAACATTAATCAGCGTGACACTGCCATCGTCATTCACTTCAGCAATTTGGCCGTTAGGCTCTTCCATGAACATCAGAGTAACGAAGCCTAGTACCGCTGTTCCTGCAATCACTAAGAAGAAGGTTTGGTAGCTTACGAATGAAAGCACAGTTAGGTAAACCACCGCACCCACGTTACCGTAAGCACCAGTCATACCGGCAATTTGACCTGTCATGCGACGTTTAATCAGAGGTACGGTTGCAAACACCGCACCTTCACCTGCTTGCACGAAGAAAGAGCATGCCATCGCAGCCACAACCGCTAGCCATACTGGCCATGTGCTGTCGACTTGACCCATTGCAAAGTAACCCACAGCAAGACCAATCGTCAGAATAAGCAGTGTTGGTTTACGACCGAACTTATCTGAAATCCAACCGCCACCAGGACGAGACATCAGGTTCATAAAGGCATAAGCCGATGCAACCATACCTGCCAGAACCGGCGTTAATTCAAAGGTTTCAGAGAAGAACAACGGCAGCATTGAAACAACAGCCAATTCAGAACCAAATGTCGCGAAGTACAATACGTTAAGTACCGCAACTTGCTTGAATTTGTACTGGTGAATCTCTGGTACTTCTTCTTTGAATACGTTCTTATTTACTTTCCAAACTTGCGACACTTCATACACGTAAAGTGCGGCTAAACCTGCGTAAACCGAGTTAACCGCCATGTCAGACAACATGTTGATGTTGTTTGGTGATAGCTTCCAAGTCAGTAGCGCTAAAGCGGCATACATCGGGATCTTCATAATGAGTAGGAAGAAAAAGTCACCCTTTGATGTCACTTCCATTGCCGTTACTTGAGCAGGCTTGAAGTAAGTCGAACCTTTTGGTGTATCCGTTACATTTTTGTAGAAGATAAACGAGAACGCTAAGCTCATAAGGCCAGTAATACCGACCGCATAACGCCAGCCGTCTTCGCCACCAAATGCTAGAGCGAGAGTTGGAAGCGTGAATGCTGCCGCTGCTGAACCGAAGTTACCCCAGCCGCCGTAAATACCTTCAGCCGTACCCAATTCATTGTGTGGGAACCATTCAGACACTAGACGAATACCGACAACGAAGCCTGCACCGATAAAGCCTAATAGGAAACGAGCAATTGCCGCTTGAATGAAAGAGTCTGCCATAGCAAACATAAAACAAGGGATTGAGCAGATCGCGAGTAGCGAAGAGTAGACCAACCTTGGGCCGTATCGGTCGGTTAACATACCAATTGCGACACGTGCAGGAATGGTCAATGCAACGTTGAGAATAAGGAGTGTTTTGATTTCCTCAGTTGAAAGGCCAAGCGAGGTTTTCACCATTTGCAGTAGTGGGGCAAAGTTGAACCACACGACAAAGGTGATAAAAAAGGCCATCCAACTTAGGTGTAAGGTTTTCATCTTACCCGTAAATGAAAGCAGCGAAAATTTTGTGTTATCCATGGTTTAAATCCTTTAAATCTGGAAGATTACCCGGCTTTAGCTTGTGCGTTACTTCCGAAATTCGAACGCATTCATGTGGCTAAACCCTGTGCCGAAATTGCTCACGCTGATAAAGCGTTTAAATGATGATGTCGGCGTTTAGTTAACTGGCGATAGCAAGCGGTGCGAGAACCTGAACCTGTTCTCCTTGCTTGCGAACTTCAAATTTCACGAGCTTGAGTTCAGGTTGTTCAAGGCACGCGCCAGTTTCTAAGTGGTAATGCTGCTTGTATAAGGGTGAGGCGACGTAAGGCTCACCGCTTAATGAACCAATGATACCACGTGACATCACATTCGCCTTGCCAACAGGATCGTAATTAGAGAGTCCATAAAGCGTGTCACTGCGCTTACAGTAAAAAATAGCCACTTGGTTATCGTCTACTTTGGCGCAAATACCACCGTTTGGGGTTAGGTCGCGGGTGCTGCATACGGTTGTCCAATTTTCCATGACTTTCTCCTAGTCAAAACATAAAACTAATAATCAATTCAATTAGGGTGATAGCCGACAGCAGTTTTCTTGGGCTGCGCCACTGTCCACTGTCGACTATCGATATTGGGTTTAGTTGTTACTGATTCACTCACCATCAATTCGGCTTACGAAACTTCTGTGACTTCGATTTGGTCAGCATTGGTGAGCATTTCATCTCGTTGTGAATCTGAAGAAGAGCTCAAGCTCGGCTTAGGAAAACGCTGCTCTCGTTCTTTAATGAATGACAGGCTAGTGTCCATTTCTTCGCTGTTAATGTAGTGCTGGAAGCGTTTCATCTTTTCAGGGTTTTCGATGGTGGTTTTCCATTCACATTGGTATTTTTCGATGTTGAGAGCGATGTCAGCTTCAAGTTCTTCAGCAACATTGAGCTTGTCTTCAATCACGACTTGCTTGAGGTATTCGATGCCACCTTCAAGGTTTTCCATCCATACCGATGTACGCTGTAGACGATCCGCGGTTCGTGTGTAGAACATCAGAATGCGGTCGATGTATTGCAGAAGAGTGGTTTCATCAAGGTCGGTAGCAAAAAGGTCACCGTGGCGAGGGCGCATACCGCCGTTACCACAGATATAGAGGTTCCAACCTTTGTCGGTGGCGATAATGCCAAAGTCTTTTGATTGGGCTTCTGCACATTCACGAGTACAGCCAGAAACCGCAAACTTGATCTTGTGGGGTGAACGCAAACCTTTGTAGCGGTTCTCTAGTCGAATCGCTAAGCCAACACTGTCGTCGACGCCGTATCGACACCAAGTGCTACCCACACACGATTTCACGGTACGTACCGATTTACCGTAAGCGTGGCCAGTTTCAAAACCAGCATCGATTAGCTTTTTCCAGATGATTGGCAGTTCGTTAAGTTGCGCGCCAAACAAGTCGACACGTTGACCACCAGTGATCTTGGTGTATAGGTCGAACTCTTTTGCGACTTCGCCTAAAACGATCAACTTGTCGGGTGTGATTTCTCCGCCAGCAATACGCGGAACCACAGAGTAGGTGCCGTCTTTTTGCATGTTACCGAGGTAGATGTCGTTGGTGTCTTGCAGTTCGATGTGTTGATCTTCGAGGATGTAATCGTTCCAGTAAGAAGCCAAAATTGAACCCACTGCTGGCTTACACACGGTACAGCCCAACCCGTTTCCGTGAGAATCCAGCAACTCATCGAAGGTCTTAATCTTGTTGACTCGAATGATGTCAGTTAGCTCTTGGCGAGAATAGGCAAAGTGCTCACAGATATCGTTAGAAACCTCGACACCCAAGTTACTCAGTTCGCTATCGAGAACCTGTTTAGCAAGGGCAGAACAACCACCACAACCTGTCGAAGCATTAGTGGTTTCTTGCAATGCAGCCATCGTGGTGCAGCCGGCAGAAACCGCGTCTTTAATGTCACCTTTGGTCACATCAAAACACGAACAAATCACAGCGCTATCAGGCAGAGCTTCAACACCCATTGCAGAGCCTGAATCATCGGCCACGTTAGGTAAAATCAGCACTGATGGGTTTTCAGGAAGAGGCATGTCATTTTGCTTTATTTGCAGCAGCGAACCGTAAGCTTCGGCGTCACCCACCAATACCGCACCGACAATTTTCTTGCCATCAGCCGATATGATTAGGCGTTTGTAAACTTGTTCAATTTCATCGTTATAGGTATACGATTGAGCGCCTTCTGTTTGGCCGTGTACTTCGCCAATACTAGCCACATCAACGCCCAACAATTTGAGTTTGGTGCTCATGTCGGCACCGGTAAATGAAGCGTCGCTTGTTCCGTCCGATAAGATATGCGTAGCCGCGACTTTCGCCATCGAATAACCGGGTGCCACTAAGCCGAAGATCTTGTTGTCCCAAAGGGCACATTCACCAATTGCATACACATTGTCGATGTTGGTTTGGCAGTGATCGTTAATCACGATGCCGCCACGTTCACCAATAGCGATATCAGAGCTGCGAGCTAGAGCATCTTGAGGGCGAATACCCGCAGAGAATACGATCATATCAGTTTCAAGGTGTGTGCCGTCTGCGAAGTTCATTCTGTAGCGAGCATTCTCTCCCGCGACTATTTCTGAGGTTGCCTTATCAGTGTGAACTTGCACACCGAGGTCTTCAATTTTTCTGCGTAAAAGCGCACCACCACCGTCATCTAATTGTACGGCCATCAAGCGAGGTGCGAACTCCACCACATGGGTTTCCAAGCCAAGGTTTTTGACTGCGTTTGCGGCTTCTAAGCCAAGCAGACCACCACCAATCACCACGCCCGATTTGCTGCCTTTACTTGAGAGCTCAATGGCGTCTAAATCTTCGATGGTGCGATAAACGTGGCAGTGTTCTTGGTCGTTGCCGGGAATAGGGGGAACAAAAGGGAATGAACCGGTCGCCAGAATCAATGTGTCATAACTCTCGGTATGTCCCGATTCAGTCACAACGCACTTATTTTCAGTATCGAGTTGAGCGACTCTCGCGTTGAGAAGGTAATTGACGCCATTGCTTTGGTAATATTCTTCGCTGGTTAATGCCAAATCATCAGCATTTCCGCGCTTGAAGTAAGCAGTCAGCTGAACTCTGTCGTAGGCTAACCTTGGCTCTTCACTAAAAGTAATCACATCAAACTCATCACTGTCTGATTGCAGGATGTTGTCGATAAATTTGTGTCCAACCATGCCGTTACCAACAACGACGATTTTCTTCTTGCTCATAATCCATTCCTTATTCTCGGCGTCATCATCACTAGCATCTAATTTCTAGTCGTTAGTAGATGAATACCGGGTTGAGATTCCACTCAATTCATAATCATCAAGAAAAACAAAAATGTTTTTTCTAAGTCTTGATTTCTAGTAGAGCAAGGAGGGTGCCAGATTGCAGGTTGGTCATTTAAATAAAATTTAATTTATATTTTTCAGTGGCTTAAAATTTGGTGGTGGCACGCAATTACCCCTAAAGTGGTATGTAAATTTTTTGTTAGATTTACATAAATGAGCATTTGTGGTGCAACTTTCTGCAAGATGGTGCAAAAATTAAGTTTCTATCTTGGTTAAGTTCTATTTTGTTCAGTGTTGATATTCTGAATTTAATTAAGTTGTTGTTTTTAATGTTAAATATTTCAAATTTTCCGGCTGGTATTAAATGGCGTGTTATTTGCTTGGTTTGAGTTATTACAATTATGGATAATTGAGTGAGAAACGGATGACCGATTCAAACAGTGGTTGGATAAAATCAACCTGTGCTTATTGTGGTGTAGGGTGTGGAATAGAAGCGAGACCGACATCGTTAGGAAAACTAGAAGTTCGTGGTGATAAAGATCATCCATCAAACTATGGAAAGCTATGTACTAAAGGGATCGCGCTTGGCGACACCGTCACGCCTTTAGGGCGTCTAACACAGCCTGCTCATATTCAGAATGAGCAAAAACAAGAGCTGGATTGGAACAGTGCTACTCAGCTGGTCGCAGAAAAATTCAATCAAACCATCGAAGAATTTGGGGCCGATTCGGTTGCGTTCTATGTGTCTGGTCAGCTGCTTACCGAAGACTATTATGTTGCCAATAAACTGATGAAAGGCTTCATCGGCAGTGGCAACATCGACAGTAATTCTAGGCTGTGTATGGCTTCAACCGTAGTCGGGCATAAGCGCGCATTTGGTGCAGACACAGTTCCTGTCTGTTATGAAGATCTCGAGCAAGCCGATCTAGTCGTGATTACAGGCTCAAACCTAGCATGGTGTCATCCGGTACTTTTCCAAAGGTTAAGAGCTGCCAAACAAGCCAACCCTGCATTAAAAGTGATCGTCATTGACCCTCGTTATACCGACACCTGTGAAATTGCCGACATGCACTTGGCGTTGGAATCCGGCTCAGACGTGGCGTTGTTCAACGGTTTATTGGGTTACCTCGACGATAACGACAAGCTAGATTCCAACTACATAGAAAACCACACCCAAGGCTTTACTGAAGCGATTCGTTCTGCAAGTCATTATCGTTATACCGAATCAAGTAAGGGAGACAAAAGCGTTCCTGAGCTAACAGGGCTTACTGAGCAGCAACTCGAACAGTTCTACAAGCTGTTTGCTTCTAATGAGAAAGTGCTGACCATCTATTCTCAAGGCGTAAACCAATCCACACAAGGGTGCGACAAGGTAAACGCCATAATTAACTGCCATTTAGCCACTGGAAAAATTGGCAAACCGGGCATGGGGCCTTTCTCAGTAACAGGCCAGCCAAACGCAATGGGCGGGCGAGAAGTGGGTGGCTTAGCCAATACCTTAGCGGCGCACTTTGAATTTGGTGACTCGCAGTCACACCAAACTGTCAGCGAGTTTTGGGAAACTGACAGCTTAGCTACTCACGCAGGCTTAAAAGCCATTGACCTATTTGATTCGATGAATGATGGCAAGATAAAAGCTGTGTGGATAATGGCAACTAACCCAGTCGTGAGCCTGCCTGATAGTGAAAAAATCAAAGCCGCACTAGAGAAGTGCCCGTTTGTAGTAGTGTCGGATTGCATTGCCGATACTGAAACCACTCGCTTGGCCGATGTGGTGTTGCCCGCGCAAGGGTGGAGCGAGAAGTCGGGCACCGTGACTAATTCTGAGCGTCGAATCTCACGCCAACGCCGTATATTACCAAGCCCAGGGGAAGCCAAACCCGATTGGTGGATATTAAAAGAAGTGGCACAGAAAATGGGATTCAAAGAGCAGTTTGATTACCGTCACGAAGGTGAGATCTTTAAAGAATATTGTGAGATGACAGCGCTCGGCAATGAAACAGGCAAAGCGCGTGACTTATGCTTAATCGGTCTGACTCAGTTAGATGAGAAAGGCTATGGCGAACTCACTCCACAGCAATGGCCAGTGCTAAAATATCAACCAGAGATCATTGAGCAGCGTATGTTCACCACTGGCGAGTTCTTTACCGAATCTGGTAAAGCGCAGTTTATTGCAGTTGAGCACGACAAACCGATTGCCGACACCAGCCTTGAATTCCCGCTTATCATGAACACAGGTCGAATCCGAGATCAATGGCACACCATGAGCCGCACAGGCTTGGCCGCAGGCTTAGGTGAACACACCCCAGAACCCTTTGCAGCAATGCACCCAGATACGGTTGCAGAGCTTGGTTTAGAAGAGTTCGGTTTAGATGAATTTGGGCTAGATGCTTTCAACCACACCACTATAAACCTTGTTAAGCAAACGACTTCTAACCCGGTGGTGAAAGTGCGCAGCGCACAAGGGGAGTGCCAAGCCCGCTTAGTAGTGACCAAAGAGATGCGCCGAGAGCAAGTCTTCATGCCGATTCATTGGAACGCACCGACTGCCAAAGACAGTAAACCATGCGACCTGATCTTGCCTCACACTGATGCTGCATCTGGTCAGCCAGAGTTTAAACACACCCCAGTGGTGGTTGAACCCTGTGGTTATCGGAGTGAAGCTGCGCTGGTCAGCGATAAAGTGATGGATTGCAGCGGCTTTGATTACTGGGTACGCCAAAGAGTGGAGGGCGGTTTTCTGTATCGAATTTCATCGTCGAAGAACCCAATGGAGTTGGTGATTCAGCTTGCCAACACACTCGATGCTTTACCAGAACCGAATGCAGAGGCGATTAAGTCACTTCATTATCACGGCAACAAATCATTCAAGAACTACGGCTCTGCCAAGCTAGATCAATTTGGTGTAAAGCAAGCCTTTGTGGTGAACAGTAAGCTCGATCATCAAAGCATCGACTGGCTAGTGGAATGCCTAACCCGAGAAGCCGATCAAGAGTTCGAAGCCGAGTTTTTGAGTACGTTGGCGAGGTAGTCATTACCTTTTCAAGGTTGAGTTAGAAATAGCTTAACTTTGTGTCATTGGAATCGTTTTTCCAATTTTTCGATATGGAATAACGAATTTGGACGCCATGATTTTCTGGTTATGCCGAGCTTCAATTGCTCTCTCACCCAGTGGCGTGCGCTAGGCACGAGAGCAATCCTCAATTCTGATAAGGTACAGCGGTAAATTGGCTATGTGCCCAAAAATCTATTTCTTTTGATTGTTTTTCGTAGGACAAACTTGCCATATTCATCAACGCCTTTAATACTAAATGAATTTTTGGTGTGGTAAACGCCAGCTATCGGAGTGATTGACATAATAACTTCCAGTTATTCGGCGTGTTCTGACTCAGTGTGACACGTAGACTGTAAGGTTGAGAAAGTCAAAATCATTTGTTAGATTTCATTCAAAGGATTGTTCATGAATAAGTTATATGGGCTTGTTGCTCTACTTTCGGTTGTTTTATTCTTTTTTATCGTAAGTGTTGCTGGAGAAAATAGTAGGGTTGATTCGGTCGTTGATGAACTAATCATTAACCTTAACAGTGAAGAGTTCTCTAGCCAATGCATTAAGGTAATAGTGATTAACAATTTGGACTCTAATTCAAACTGCGATCAAGATATGTTCATTTTCACACTGAGCTTACTTAAGCGATTTGAACTCCTTGGTACTAAGAACTATTACATTAATATAAAAAGAAAAAATTACTGGTTTCCATTTATCCTTAACCAAGGAATTATAATCAGTTTAAACTTATCAAAATCTGAACATAGCAGCTTTAACAAGTGGTCAAATAACATCGATTACGTAGAAGATTTATTTACGATAAAACGAACTGGTTTTAGATGGAATTTTGATGCAATTACTATCCATGAGCCGAAACTTGTCAAAATTTTCAATGACACTAAAGAGCAAGTTGATTTTCATAAGTTTGTTGTCCAGTCTGGTTCTAGTTCTCATTTGAAAGAAGTTGTAATTCACGATAGAGAATTTACGGAAATAGACAGGTTGCTTCTCAAATTCAGTGTGGAACAGATTCTCAGACGTGTAGAGTCCCCCAAAGACGGAAAATAAGGATTAAGGTGTTGCTCAGCCAACACTAAATCCCGAGGCTTGAACAATCCTAGCACCTCTTTATTAAGTAAATTGTACGATTGCATTTGAAGGACAAATCGCTTTGAGGTTTTTCTCAAGGCGATCATCGCTAAATAAAGTAGCAATAACAATCTTATCAATCCGTTAGCCATTTATTCCTTTTTCATCACGCCTTCTCTGATTTTCCTAATACCATTATTCTTATTTTCAATGCCTTTCGGCTCGGTGGGTCGGATTAATCCAACGCATCTTTTCATGCTGACAGCAAAGCCCGTGTTTCATCGCTTTGGTCTTTATTTACTAGGTTAAAGTCACCATCAATTATCAATCGGCACTTCGTGCGATAATGAGAATCAATAGCGTTAATCATTTACCTTGCAAGTTTTGACTGGTAAGGTGTTGTTAAAGATAGGTTTATCGTATTTTAAGTTGGTTGGCTTTATGGAGGAGGAACAATGGGAAGCGGCAAAAAGAATATTTGGCTTGAGTCGGACTCGATTGTAACAAGGAAGAGCCCAAAGCCTCTTAGGCTTAATACGTTAGAAAATATCTACGTTAAAGAGCATGACATTAAAAGTAAAATCACAAGGTCGTTCTTTATTGCGGTTGTGTTTAGTTTACCTATTTTCCTTTTTCGTCCACTTGCTGGTATTGGTGTGTTTTCCATAATTGGCATCGTTGGATACCTTTTAACCAAAAAGTATGAGTTACGTGTCGGTGTTTTCAATAACGATGACGTTGGTGTTGTAGAGTCTGGGTTATATTCGTCAAATGAACGCGAGGAACTCGATGGAATAGTAAGACTCGTGATGGAATATAAAGCAGACAAGTAATAATAAATAAGGATTAATATGATGCGTTACGCTCGGCGGTTGCGGTAAGAGTACCGTGTACTTGGTTAGTTCTGTGGGGCTCACCTTCTTACGGGCGTTAGGATTGATATTAATTATTGACACATATAATAAGTTGGTTGGTCAAAAACATGAAACAAGCTGTAGAAATGAAGAAATTTAACTTACCTATTAAAAAGCTAGGTGCCGGAATTACCGTTGCTTTTGTTCTCTTTAGTTCAGTTTATACTGTTAATGAGGGGCACATTGGTATTGTTAAGCGCTTTAGTGAAGCTAAAACACAGGTAAGCCCAGGCTTACACTTCAAAGTCCCGTTTATCGACAGCGTTGAAGAGATTGAAGTTCGGACACGCAAGAATGAAGAGAAAATGGCCTCAAGTACAAAAGAGCAGATGCCAGTTACTGTCGTCGTATCCGTTAACTGGACGGTAGATAAATCTGCAGCGTTAGATCTTTTTAGACAGTATGGTGGTCTTCCGCAATTTGAAGCTCGTATTCTTGACCCTAGATTTAGGTCGGCAACTAAGGATGTTATTCCTAAGTATGATGCAGAGCAGTTAATTCAAGATAGAGCGAGTGCTATTCAGGCGATTGAATCCAATTTAATTGAAGAAATGGCCGCGTTTCCAGTAAGCGTAGATAATATACAGATTGAAAATATAGCCCTACCAAAAAAATACCTTACCTCAATCGAAACGAAGCAGACTGAGAAAAACTTAGCCGCTGCCGAGAAACATAAACTGGCTAGGCAAAACTTGGAAGCTCAAAGAGCCGTAAATACGGCAAAAGCCGAGGCTGATGGTATTGAGCTTATCGCTATAGCTGAAGCGAAGGCGATTAAATTAAAAGGTTTTGCTGAAGCAGAAGCGATTAATGCAAAGGCCAAAGCTCTTGGGGATAACCCGTTAATTATTAAACTGACCGAAGCTCAAAACTGGGACGGAAAGCTGCCAGCAACAATGTTGGGTGGTGAAAATATGCCTATTTTAGACATGAGAGCTAAGTAGGATTAAGGAAACTAAAAGTTGTTCCCAACACAGACTTCATGTCGGTGTTGGGTTTGTGCTTTATACCAATCTAAACCAAATAACACTTCAGCGTTGAGGTACATTGCTCCTCAACGTTATCTGATTCAAAACCCTGCTGTTTGATCAAGCTAATGGCGAGGCTTATTGGCATAGGTTTATAGAAGTAGAAGCCTTGGATGTAGTCGACGCCTAGTTTCGACAAGATCTTCAGTTGTGACTCGTACTCAACGCCTTCAACTATGACTTGCATGCCTAAGGTGCGTGATAGCTGAAGCATGGATTCTAATAGTGGGATACCAAAGCTGGATTCGTCGGATATGTTTTTCACGAACACGCGATCAATCTTGATAATAGTGAACGGAAATTGCCTTACAAAATCTAATCCTGCGTAGCCAGTGCCAAAGTCATCTATGGCAATTCTCACACCAAGATCAGATAGCTTTTGCAAGTTGTCCTTAATTTTGACCATATCGGCATCAGAACACTCACCATCCTCTGTCACTTCAAAAACCACCTGCTTGAGAATTTCAGGGTGTCTTTTAAAGATGCTAATCACTTTATTAGTGAAGTTACTGTTGGATACAACGTTTCGGCTGATGTTGACGCTGATGTACTTTGATGCAAACACCTCTTGATTACTTTTCAATGTCGTTAACACTTCATGCAGCACGAAATAGGTCAGCTTCTCGATCAAGCCTAAACTTTCAGCTAATGGAATGAAGATAGCAGGGGAGACGTTACCTTCAATTGGATCGTTCCATCTCAATAGTGACTCACAGCCTACGATCTTATTGGTGCTTTGGTTAACGATAGGTTGCATGTGAACATGTAGGTGTTTGTTTTTTAGTGCGCTAGACAGCGAATATTCTAAGCTACGTTGGCTCTGCTTTTTATGTTTGAAGGAAAGGCGAATAATGGTGGCAATTCCGGCCATAAGGAAACCAAACCATAAGTTATTCAGCATGAAGTTAATATAATACTGATTACCAATGTATGAGGTGACGGCGAATGGGTAGATGTCTGATTGTATCCGCACTGTCGCGTTGTATGAGCCGAGGTCGGTAGGGTGAATGTCTCTTTTGATCACTTCAACTTTAGAATTAATGCCATGGCTACTCAAATTAGCTTCTACAAGCTCAAAGATGAAGTGCGGAGGAATCATCAGGCTCACTCCTGAGCCTTCCTTAGTCGAGAATATCAGCATGATGGATTGCACCTTAGTAATCGCTGAGTTTGAATACGATAAGGTGGTTAAATTTGGGGCTTCATTGAGCCGTTGCCTGATGGTGTTGTATAAGCTAAATGAAACCTCACCATCGGTGGTTGAACAGTAAAATCGGTTCTCTTTGTTGAACACCGCGGCTTCTTTCACCCAATCGGCTTCAAAAACGTTTTGTCGAAGTTGTCTAACAATCGCGTCGCAAGGCTGATCTGGGGTGATTTCAGATAAAAAATGGTCGAACCTTGATTGGATTCCTTCTAACCTCGTCTCTACTAACCTCGATGTGTCTTCGGTTAAGGTTTGGTAATGAGATGGCGTCAAAGGTATGAGCAATGCCATGGAAAAAAAGAAAGAAATGGCAAAGAAGAATGAAGTTTTGGCAAAATGCTGGTACTTGATATCCATATTAAGAGAAGCGTGACCGATTGGTGTGTGCATGCAACTTAATTTATAAATTTAACGGTAATAACGCAAGCTTATGCATAAATAGTGTGAACAAAAGTCTGAGTTATTGATATAAATAGCGTAACGCATGGTCGCACTATAGAAATCATGATGTTAGATATGCTTCCAAGGTTAAGAGTGTCGTTTTTTTGTTCAGTACTTTTGCGTTTTTTGATGAAGCGGATTGTTACCGGTTTTTATCATCAAATTGAAAACTGTAATTTTTGAAATAATGCGAGTGAGTGGATTTGAGCGTAATGATTAAAAATATGATTTGGATGTTGGTGCGTGTGTTTATCGCGTTTCTGATGATTGCTCCTACCTACGCGATCTTTATCTTGTCTAATTCCGCAACACCACGTCTTTTTGAGACCAAACCAGAAGTGTTAGCTTGGCTTTCGTGCTTTCTTCTTGTGATTGGTTATGTATTGATTAGGTTTTCTAGAACGAGGTATGTGGGAAAATTATTATCGCTTGGTGTATTGGGGGCGGTAGTGTTAATCATGTATGTCGATGAGCGTTATCGGATTTTTGAAGTCAGTGTTCACGCATGGAGCTTATTTTTAGCCGCTCTGTATTTGATTATGCTCTTGTATTTCATTTTCCCGGTTAAGCAACTTAAGCCGCTACTGAGTTTAGTGCCTGTCGCAGGCGTGTCATGGTTTTTAGTTTGGGCCTTAGTGGGCCCAATAAGCTTAACGTATGAGTTGATTAGCAGTAAAACAACAATTTCAATTGTGAACTATCAAAAGGTAGTCGACTTGCTACCTGAGTTGTACCTAGATGGTTTCCAGTCAGGTTTGTTTTCCATGCTTCTTGTTCTGTGGTTGTATGCTCTTGTGGTTTTTGGACATAATCCTAAACGCAGTTATCAACAATTGGCGTCTTATGTCGTTAAGATTCGTAATGCTTGGCATTAATAGGGCGCATATATGTGCTTTTGAATGAGGGGATAAATAATGAAAAAGGCTTTAACGGTCGTGTTATTAACGTGTTTACCTTTGCTTGCATCAGCATCCGATGATGTTGTCGATTGCGAGAATGCAATGAATACCATAGAGATCAATCACTGTGCGTCGATTGAGTTGGAAACTGCACAAGTGGAGCTTGATCAATACCTTGAAGCGAGCTTTGAACACAATGCTTATGATGCGGAGTTGGTTAGCTCAATCAAGATGGCTCAAGACAGTTGGCAAGCTTACATGACGGCACATTGTGACTCGGTGTATACCCAATGGCGTGATGGTTCAATTCGAGGTCTTATGGCGCTTTCTTGCAAAACTAAGCTGACTAAACAAAGAACGCATGAGGTGTGGGAAAACTTCTTAACCTACATGGACAGCACACCACCAGTTTTGCCAGAGCCCAAGCTGATGAAGTATATGAACTGAGTGCTTATGAGAGTGTGCGCTTGCTTCAACCATTGGCGCTCGAGTCAGCAAGCGATGGGGGATTATCTTACCCTGTCGTTCTTAGTCCAAGTTTGAAGTGTTACCCAGTAAGGATTCGATTTTGAATAGTGTCAGCGTCACTCTTGTCCAGCTTGAAGTTGAATACAAAAATAAACAAATGAACATCTCGCGAGTCTCTGAGCTTTTGGAAGCTGAGACGACAGTGGGTGATATCACGTTGCTGCCTGAACTGTTCTCTACTGGATATATCTTTAACGATGCCGCAGAAATTCATGAACTGTGTGAAGACTTCAATAACAGCCCGACCATTGATTCATTAACTGCGCTTGCCACGAAACATCAGACGTTAATCGTTGCGGGTGTCGCTGAGGAAGATAATGGTCAGTATTACAATAGCGTTGTGGTGGTTGATGGTTCAGGTTTGCGTCATAAATACAGAAAAGTCAGTCAAACGAAATTCGACAAAGAGTACTTTTCTAGAGGAAATGAACTTCTTACTTTTGAATACAAAGGCTTGAAGTTCGGTGTCGCGATTTGCTTTGATATATGGTTCCCGGAGATCATGAGACCGTATCAGTCGGTAGACGTTATTCTCCATCCTGCGAATTTTGGTGGTCATCATAGCTTTGCCATTGCACAAGCAAGAGCGTTAGAAGAAGGGTGTCATATCGTGACCTGTAATCGCGTCGGGCAAGATGTGGTTGATGCCTTTACCGCGACATATTGTGGCGGCAGTAGAACCTATTCACCGAAGGGAGACTTAATGCTTCAACTCAGTGAGCATCAGTCTGTTGAAACGATTAATATTCAAGACTTGTCTATTGCGCCTCAATACAATGGTGTTGATGTGTTAGATGAAATACAACAGATAGCGTCTGCGTTGAATCGTTAACAAGACAAGTGAAGCGTATTAAGATCGAAAAGGGCAAGGTTAGATAACCTTGCCCTTTGTTATTTAGGTCTGTTGTGTAGGATGTTGCCTTGGCTAGTTGCTTTGCTGCACTGCTCGGCTTTGTTGTTTGGAGCAGTTATTTAGATTTGTAGAAAGGCGCACTAAATCGCTTTTACGCTGCTTCGTTCAACTAACGTTGGCTCTAACTCAACAACCTGCGGATACGCATCAGGGGTTTTGAGTCGGTTCAATAGAGTATCTACGGCTGCTTTACCTAAACGGTGTTTTGGCTGGTGGATAGTGCTCAAAGCTGGGGTCATGTATTTAGACAAGTGGATGTCATCGTAGCCAATAATCGAAAGATCATTTGGAATCGATGTGCCATCTTGAGCCGCAGCGTGAATCACACCCATTGCCATCATGTCATTGCTAACAAACAGTGCCGATGGCATTTCGCCACGCGCTTTTAAGGTTTGGTATGAGTCAAAACCGCCATCGCATTCGAAGTTTGATTCAACAATCCATTTAGGGTTGATCTCGAGCTTCGCTTCTTCCATCGCTTGCTTGAAGCCTTGATAACGAGAAGATGCTTGATTGCGGTGCAGTGGGCCAGTGATACAACCAATTTGAGCGTGACCGTTATCGATCAAGTGCTTGGTTGCCATGTAGCCGCCTTGATGCGAGTTGTCTTGGATCTTATCACTTGCGAACAGCATTGGACCCCAGTCCATTACCACGACAGGCAACTCTGGGTAGCGCTCGAACACATCGATATGTTGACCTTCAAGCGTTGAACACATCAGCATCAAGCCATCGACACGCTTTTGTAGCAAGGTATCGATAGAGGATTTCATGCGTTCGCTATCGCCTTCTGTATTACACAAGATAAGGTTGTAGCCTTTCTCATAACAACGACGTTCAACACCTTTTACTACTTCGCCAAAGAATGGGTTGGTAGAGGTAGTAACCAACATGCCCAAGGTTTTGGTTTGCTTCATTTTCAAGCTGCGAGCCAATGCAGACGGCGCGTAGTTGAGTTCTTTAGCCGCACTGTTAACACGCTCAGCAATCTCTTCACTGACAAAACGTGACTTGTTGATCACATGGCTGACGGTTGAAGTAGAAACCTTTGCTAGCCGAGCGACGTCTTTCATTGTTGCCATAAAAAATCCTTGTGGGAGTAACTTGCCACGTTGCGCGATATTCTGCCTGAATACAGGGGCTTATGCTTGTTATTTGTTGTTACCGAATTTGAAGGCTAACATCCGTTAACTACGGTTTAGCTCAGGAGTTAAGCCTTCATATGGGTATCAAGCTAGGCAGATAATTGCTCTGATAAAAACGCATCGGTTTCAGAACGGCTCGGAATCGACGTTTGAGCACCAAAGCGTGTCACTGAAATAGCAGCAGCGGCATGAGCAAACTTAATCGCGCGCTCAAGTGGCATATCTTCAAGCAAGCCTGTCACCAATGCGCCGTTGAAGGTATCACCAGCAGCGGTTGTATCCGTTGCTTCAACGCGAAAACCTGCGATTAGCTCACCTTTATCGTTTTTACTTACCCAAACGCCTTTCGCGCCAAGCGTGATCATTACCGTCTCGATGCCTTTTGCGTGCAAAGCCAAAGCTGCCTGATGAGCGGATGCGCTGTCAGTAACGGTAATGCCTGTCAAAACTTCTGCTTCTGTTTCGTTGGGTGTAATCACATCGACACACGCAAGCAATGAATCCGATAATGGACGAGCAGGTGCCGGGTTTAGAATAACTTGAGTGCCACTCTCTTTTGCTATTTTTGCTGCGTATTCAATGCCTTCAATTGGCGTTTCAAGTTGAGTTAGAAGGTATTTAGCGCCGCGAATCTTCTCTAGGTGCGGTTCAATTTGGTCGCAAGTCAGCTTGTTGTTGGCTTCTGCAGAAAGACAAATACTGTTTTCGCCGGTTGCTGATACTTGGATCATCGCGATGCCTGTCGGCGTGTTTTCTGCCACGATAACGCCGTCGATGTTGATGCCATCTTTAGCAAAGTCTTGACGAATATTGATGCCAAATGGGTCGTCACCGACACAGGCGATGAAGCCGATATCTGCGTTTAATCGCGCTGCAGCTACCGCTTGGTTTGCACCTTTGCCGCCAGGGATGACCTGATAGTTACCGCCAATCAAGGTTTCACCCGGACGAGGGAACGAAGGAACTTGCAGTACGTGGTCAGCGTTAACGCTACCTAAAACAATCAGTTGAGTCATGATACGAGCCTTATGATATATCGTATTTGAAAATGCATGGGTCTTTCTCATTACGTAAATTGCTCGCCTTGTTAGACGGCTTATGAGAAACAGCGATGCACTGTCGGTTTTTTTGTTTTTTCTTGAGTCGCAAGTTAGTGAGCTAATGAGCAGGGAGATAGGGGACTCCCTGCTTAATTAGATCTCAGCGTTAAACTGAATTACTTAGTAACAAACAAGCTTATTTAGCGATGATTTTTAGAGCTACTGGTACGTACTCGTCTACTGTCTCGCCTTTCAGTACTTTGTCAGCTATTTCAATACCTAAAGAACCGATTAGGTCAGGCTGTTGTGCAACCGTTGCGCCTAGTAGGCCGCGGTTAACAGCAGCGATACCGTCTTCAGTGCCATCAAAGCCAACGATCATCACTTCTTTACCTGAAGCTTGAACGGCGCGAAGAGCACCTAGTGCCATTTCATCGTTCTGCGCGAATACTGCTTGTACATCTGGGTTAGCTGCAAGCAAGTTTTCCATTACGTTCAGACCTTTAGTACGGTCGAAATCAGCAGGTTGGCTTGCAAGAAGCTCAAGGTCGCTGCCGTTTACTGCGTTCATGAAGCCTTCGCCACGTTCACGAGCAGCCGATGTACCCGCGATACCTTCAAGTTGAATGACTTTCGCTTTCTCGCCCACTTTTTCCATGATGTAGTGACCTGCCATTTCACCGCCAATTACGTTATCAGAAGCAATGTGGCTCACTACGTCACCACGGCTTGCACCACGGTCTAGTGTCAGTACTGGGATGTTTGAACGGTTAGCAATGCGAATCGCGTTAGACACTGCATCTGAATCCGTTGGGTTAATCAGGATTGCCTTAACACCACGAATGGTTAGATCTTCAATGTTCGAAAGCTCTTTGCTTGGGTCGTTTTGAGAATCAAGAACGATAAGCTTGTAGCCTAGCTCTTCAGCTTTCGCTTCTGCGCCATCTTTCATGGTTACAAAGAATGGGTTATTCAATGTAGATAGAACGATTGCCATTGTATCTTGCGCCTGTGCAGACACAGATACTGTTGTAGAAAGAAGAGCAGCAGAAATAAGAGTCGCTAATTTTTTCATGGTGTAAGTCCTTTATGTAGGGTGAGCTAGGTTGGATAACCCTAGCTCGTTGTTTCATTATTTATAGATTTAATGTTTATAGGTTTGTTACTGATAGATTTTTTTAATATAAAACAGAGTTTTACTTGTTTTTGTTGTCGACCAATACCGCCAGAAGAATAACCACTGCTTTTGCAATCATCTGGTAGTAAGAAGATACGTCTAATAGGTTTAGGGCGTTGTTTAGGAAGCCGATAATCAGTGCACCAATCAATGTACCCATGATGCGACCACGACCGCCGGCTAAGCTTGTGCCGCCAAGAACTACGGCTGCGATGGCGTCTAGCTCATAACCCATACCTGCTGTTGGTTGAGCTGATGACAAACGCGATGCCACGATGATGCCTGCCACTGCTGCCAATAGACCACAGATTGCGTAAACGCCGATTTTTACTTTGTCTACATCAATACCTGATAGGCGAGTTGCTGATTCGTTGCCACCTAGAGCGTAAACGTAGCGACCGAAACGTGTGTGGTTAAGTAGATACCATACCGCTGCGAATACCACGACCATGATCCATACTGGAACTGGGATGCCCATTGCGTAGCCTGTACCGAACCAAGCGAATGCGTCTGCTGTGTCAGTGAAGCCTGTTGAGATAGGGCGACCGTCGGTGTAAACCATGGTTACGCCGCGAAGTAGTGTCATAGTCACAAGCGTTGCGATGAAGGCTTGAACCTTACCTTTGGCAATAATCACACCACTGATAGCACCTAATGCTGCACCAGCTACTAGAGCGGTTGGCACTGCGATCATCACTGGGATTTCCATGCCAATCATGCTGGCTGCGAATGCACCACAAAGAGCCAGTACAGAACCAACACTCAAGTCGATACCCGCGGTTAAGATAACCAGCGTCATACCCACAGCGATAATCGCGTTAACCGAGGTTTGACGCAGGATATTCAGAATGTTGTCGACAGTAAAAAAGTTTGGGTTTAAGAAAGAAACGACAACAATCAGGAAGATCAAAGCAATCAATGACTTTTGATCAATCAGCCATTCTTTGCTGATTAACGGTTTTTTCTTTGGCGCTTCAGTTTCAGTTGTTTTGCTCATGGTTTTAGTACTCATGCTGCGTCCTCGTTGATCTTTTTACCGACCGCACACGCCAGTAATAATTCTTGGTTTGCTTCTTTAGCATCAAATTCACCGCTTACACGGCCTTCATGCATCACCATGATGCGGTCACTCATTCCTAACACTTCTGGCATTTCAGATGAGACCAAAATAATGCTCATGCCATCGGCTTTAAACTTATTAATGAGTTGGTAAATCTCTTTCTTAGCACCGACATCGACACCACGCGTTGGCTCATCGAGAATCAATACTTTTGGTTTTGTCATCAAGCCTTTAGCGATAGCTACTTTCTGTTGGTTACCACCAGAAAGGTTGCCAATGATTTGCTCGCGAGTCGGGGTCTTGATGTTGAATAACTTGATGAAGTCATCAACCGCCATTACTTCATCTTTATGTTGGATTTGACCGCTTTTTGTCAGTAGGTCAAGTGAACATAAAGACATATTCTCTTTAACAGAAAGCCCTAGAACTAAGCCATCGCCTTTACGGTCTTCAGAGATGTAAGCAATGCCATTCGCCAAGCCATCTTTCGGGCTTACAGGGTTGATGGTTTTGTTTTCTAGGTTGATGACGCCGCGCTCACTTGGAAGGGCACCGTAAATCACTTTCATCAGTTCGGTACGACCTGCGCCCATTAGGCCAGATACACCCAGGATTTCACCACGCTTTAGCGTAAAGCTCACGTCATGAACACCAGAACCAGTCAGGCCAATCACTTCAAGGCAGGTTTCACCGTGGCTCTGTCCGATACGTGGATATTGCTCGTCCAGTTTACGGCCAACCATCATTTCGATTAGGCCATCTTCGTCGGTGTCTTTTACTTCACACTGACCAATGAACTTACCGTCACGAAGTACGGTGATGTCATCGCAAATTTCAAAAATCTCTTTCAAGCGGTGAGAGATGTAAACAATGCCGCAGCCTTCAGAACGCAGCTCATTAATTACCTTGAACAGAGACTCAGTTTCGGTATCTGTTAGTGCATCCGTTGGCTCATCCATGATGATGACCTTAGATTCAAACGATAGGGCTTTCGCTATCTCTACCATTTGTTGCTCACCAAGGCTTAGCTGACCTAAAGGTGTTTTTGAACTGTGTTTTACGTTAAGGCGTTTAAGTAGCTTGTCCGCTTCTTGGTACATATCGTTCCACAAGATACGTCCCATGGTGCCTGTGATTTCACGACCTAAGAAGATGTTCTCGGCGATGGTTAGCTCAGGAATTAGGTTCAATTCTTGGTGAATGATACTAATGCCGGCTTGTTGTGAATCACGAGGTCCTTTAAATGCCGCTGGTTTACCTTGGTAGGCGATAGTGCCGCCATCCAAGTGGTAAATGCCGGTGAGCACTTTCATAAGCGTTGATTTACCTGCACCGTTCTCACCCATTAACGCCATTACGCGTCCTGGGTAAACGTTGAGGCTTGCCTTATCCAGTGCTTTCACACCTGGGAAGGCTTTCTCAATTGAGCTAAGTTCTAAAATGGCTTGAGTCATGTCGGTTCCTTTACTCGGGGCCAGTTGTATTTGGTTGTGTCTATCTTTGTTCAGCAATGACGCTGGACTGTCGTTACGTTTCGCTTGAGCTAAAACGTTACGCCAGCTTGGAAAATGACATTCGCATATGGTGTGCATTCACCTGTGCGAATCACTGCGCGGCTTTCATGCGTACGCTCTTTGAATTCTTCATGAGTGATGTACGTAATCGAAAGCGGTTTGCCGCAACGCGCTTCTTCTGTCTTGATCAAATCAATCAGCGCAGCGTGATGCTCTGGGCTGACTTTCGCAAACTCTTCTGCAATCACAACACCTTCAATTTGAGATTCATCCAGCATAGTTTTAACCGTTTGCTGAAAGCTTGGTACACCGTGAGTCAGAGCAAGATCAATGCGAGTTACGTGGTCTGGAATCGGTAAGCCCGCGTCACAAATCGTGATTTCATCTGTGTGGCCAAGAGTCGCCACTAAGTAAGAGAGTTCAGAATTAATTAGAGTACTTTTTTTCATATCACGACCTATCGAAAAATAACGTTTAATGGGTTGAGAACAACTCAAGAAAAAACCATCGAAACGTTTCGATAGTGATAATAGTGTTTGATTCATCATTTGCACGTTTGATTGTTTTAGAGTGTGATGATGATCATCGAAACGTTTCGATGGGGCGTTTTTTAGTGATCTTAATCAACGCCATTGATTGCATAAATACGTTCACAATGGAGATATAAAGAGTGCGCTACGGCTTGTTGCTCATACAGTTTTGACACAATGTAGTGTCGCTTAAATTTAATTAAGTGGGGTCAACCGACAAAATGTAGCCAAACTTGGTGATTGTGGTTATCTGAATGTCTGGTGTTCTTAAGCGCGTAAAAACATTACGCAGATTATAGATGACGTTAGCAAGTATGTGAGGAGAGGTGAGTTCCCCTTCCCAGCACACATCAATAATATCTTCCCTAGAAACGGGATCCCCAAGATTTTCTGCTAGTAAACAGAGCACTGAAAGCAGATGAGGGCGTAAAGTAATTTTATTTCCCTGTCTATTAGTAATCGTTCGAGAGTCAGTATCAATGATTAAGCCGTTGAGCTCTATTGTGTGGTTCATCGTGTTTCTATTCGTCTTATTCTGAATGGTGGAGATTGAGTTAAGTCGTAAGCTACTAAAGCGTTCGAATTATGCTAAATCACGTCACTCTTGAAAGTAAGCTTGCGTAAGTGCCAGGTGAAAAAACATAAAAACCGGATAATTTGAAAGGGAATTGATTGCTCGAGCAAATGTGAGATGTTTTTTATTTCTTTTTTATTCAGTGGTTTATTTTGTTTTAACTGATTCTGTTGGCTGAGGTTACAAAGTAATTATATTTTTATTTATTTTTTTGTTTTCTGTGAGCTTATCCTGCATTCGAATTCGACGGGGTGTCGGGTAACTCTAACAAGATTGTGCAGCACAGGAAGGCGTAACAATCTTGATTTGCACTAAGTAAGGTCAAGCAGTAATGAACAATAAATTAATTCTAAGCATCGCAATGATGTCAGCATTTGCAGCAAACAATGTAATGGCAGCGGACAGTGGTTTGTATCTAGGTGGTGCCATTGGTACTTCTGGCGTGGATGATGGTGGACTATTTTCATCAATTAAAGAGCCAGTGACGTTTGAAGCAGAAGACAATGCTTACCGAATCATTGCTGGCTATAAGTTTAACCGTATTGTATCACTTGAGCTTCAGTACACGGATTATGGTGATGTGGTTGCTAAATATCCTTTAAGAAGCAACGCTGGTTTTACATGGACTCCTCAAGTCTTTTCGATTGCTGCAAATCTTGGTTATACGTTTGATAATGGCGTTCGCCCATTTGGTACAATTGGCTTATCTTCAATCGATCTCGATATGAAGTATTCAGACGGTTCACGTCCTTCAAGTTCTGATTTCGTTGACTCAGGTGCAGGTGTACGAGTTGGTTTTGGCGTTGAATACACCCCAGAAAAGCTTTCTGAGTTAAGCCTGAGACTTGGTTATGAAGCCGATGCATTTACAGTAGAAGTTGACGAGGGCAGCTCTTGGAACCGCAAGAAGGTAGAGAAAGATATCGTATTGGCTTCATTCTATCTTGGCGCAATGTACACATTCTAAGTTTCACACTTTGCTAAACGGTAAATCGATTTCTAAATGGGGCGTCGGTTGACTCAACCCGTTTGGTTAGATTGGAAAGCCGCAGCTTTTGATTGCGGCTTTTTTCATGTTCAACTCAGGTAACTCTCGATTGAAGATGTAATCGAATAGCTAGGCTTCACGAATATTAGCCGTGACAGCGACGATGGCATGGTCAGTACTGAATTGGTCGTGTTCAAAGCTGGGATTGATGAGGTGATGGTCGAGCACTGTGTAGCGAGAGATTTCCATTAAACTTGAAGAGTTCTGACAGTCAAATTCGTTCGACATCAAAATGTAGTCCAGTACAGACCCAGAAGCCCCGTAGTAGTGCGTTGGTTTGCGTCGTTCGAGCAAATCTTCTTCATGCAATTGATGATAGAGATCCCAACTGTCTTTTAAGCGGAAGTGCGATAACCAATGTCTACTCGCTTCATCTCGGTTCAACGAATAGCTCAATAGTCCTTTGAACTCATCGTGAAACAGTGGCTTATTAAAGTCACCCATTAACACAACAGGCTGATCGGTTTGGTAACGTTGATTGGTGATGTATTGATGCAGTATCTGAGCTTCCAGGCCGCGCTGCACACTCGATAGCCAAGACCCAAGTTGTTCTTGGTGGAAGCGAGTGAGCGTGTCACTTTGTGGCTTTTCGCCTTGCTGAGCATAGTCCGCATCGACAGATTTTTCTTTTGGTTCTGTCGGGCGTTGTGATTTGAAGTGCACCACATAACAGTCGGTCGAACCTAAATGGGGTAACGTAATCGTTGCGTGAACAGGTGTTCGGTTGAAGGAAAAGTTGTCACTAAGATTGAAGGCCGAAAGCAACTTTGAATCTGGCGTAACAGGCTGCACATTTTCAATTGGGTAGCGGGATGCGATACCAACGACAGGTGATGTGTATAGGTAATCATCTTCAACGTGTGAGCTATCGACCACAGCAAAGTATGGATAACCTAGCTTGTTCATCAATTGATCTAAAGACTGTGGGCTAAATATCTCTTGAAAGCCAATCACATCACAATCTAATGAACGAATCGTTTCAGCCATCCAATGTTGCTTCTTCTGCCACTCTTCGAAGCTGTAGATGTTCTCAAAATCATAATACGCATTCGGTGGTTCGAGATAGTTCAGAAGGTTGAACGTTGCGAATGTTATGTGGTTTGGTTTGTTCAAAGTGTCATTCCATTTAGACCTAAGCAGCAAGGATACTCCAGTAAAGTATAGTTTGTTGATTATTTAGAACCTAAATTTCACTTTCAAAGCGAATCAAAACCGTGGAGGCTTATGTCATTCCCGCTAGAGTAATCTCCGTGCCTCTGCCTTACCCTGTACTTTCCAACGCCACTAAGCTAATTAAAGGAATCAAAGCGATCAGCGCTAACTGCATCCAATAGTTTCGAGCGGTGACGAGTAATTTGTAAATAAACCGTCAGAGATGGAGTGCTGATGGTTTTATTAGTTATTACATGATGTTAGATTTGAACCTATACTTGTTTTAACGGCATGCATTCAAAGCCGATTAATCAACTTGAATATAGAATTCATAACATTTGAAGGGAGAGTCAAATGGGAACAGATTTCCGAAGCAAAGCCTCACAGCGCACTCAATTTTTCAGGTCTAATTTGAAGTCATGTGCAGTCATGCTGCCGCTAATTGCTCTATATCCCTCCGTTACACACGCTTCTGATACCGAATCTACTCCAGCCGTCACCGTTATTGAAACCACGCAACTGGTCGGTTTTGGTGAAGCAAAATATCCTGTCGACTTCACTCACTTCGATTACGTTAATCCTGATGCGCCAAAGCAGGGCAAAGTGACTTATGGCCGCATTGGTACCTACGATAGCTTTAATCGATTCGGTTCTCGCGGCGTTGCTGCCAGCTATACGGGTGAGATTTACGATACCTTGATGTTTTCTCCGAGTGACGAGATTGATGCGTACTATCCATTGATCGCTTCAAAGGTTCGCTACGCCAGTGATTTCACTTGGATGGAAATCGACATCAACCCAAATGCTAAATTCCAAGATGGTAAACCTATCACCGCTCACGATGTCGCCTTCACCTTTGACAAGTTTTCGAAAGAAGGTGTGCCTCAATATCGCGTGTATTACAAAGAAATCGAGTCTGTAACGGCTGTTTCTGATTCGGTTGTTCGTATTGAGATGAACAAGCCAAATCGCGAGAAGCTGTTTAGCTTTGCCCAAAGCACTCGTGTATTGCCGAAACATTTCTGGAAAGACAGAAAGCTGTCGGAACCTTTAAGTGAACCACCAGTAGGCAGTGGTCCTTATAAGATCATTAGCTACAAATCTGGTCAAAGCGTTACATACGGTTTAGATGAAAATTACTGGGCTGCGGATCTACCCGTTAACGTTGGTCGTAATAACTTCAAGCAAGTGCAGTACGATTACTATCGCGATGACACCGTAATGTTGGAAGCCTTCAAAGCAGGGGAGTTTGATCTTCGAACCGAAAACTCGGCTAAGTTCTGGGCCAACTCTTATACTGGAGCGAACTTCGACAAAGGCTACATCATTAAAGAAGAGATCAACCATGAGAAGCCAGAGACGACTCAAGGTTTTGTCTTCAATATTCAATCTCCAGTGTTCTCTGATCCTAAAGTTCGAGAAGCGTTAACCTACGCGATGGACTTTGAGTGGATGAACAAGAACATGTTTTATGGTCAGTACAAACGTACTCGTAGCTACTTTCAAAACACCGACTATGAAGCGAAAGGCTTGCCAAGCGAAGCTGAAGTTGAGTTGCTGTCTCAATACAAAGATCAAATTCCACCGAGAGTGTTTACCGAAGAATTCCAACCTTCAGTCACCGATGGCAGCGGCCGTATTCGTAGCCAAATGCGTACCGCTTTCAAACTGCTGAAAGAAGCGGGTTGGGTACTGAAAGACAAAGTAATGACCAACGAAAAGACCGGCAAGCCGATGTCGTTTGAGTTGTTGATTTACAGCCCAACCACGGAACGTATCGCAACGCCTGTTCAAAAGAACCTCAAGCGTATGGGTATCGAAATGAAGATCCGTACCATCGATACCACTCAGTACATCAAGCGTCTTCGTGATCGCGATTTCGACATGGTGTCGTCTTCATTTTCCGCAAACCCTTATCCTAGCCCGAACTTAATGATTGTTTGGAACTCTAACTACATTGATTCTACATACAATACTGCAGGTGTAATGGATCCGGTGGTTGACGCGTTAACAGAAGAAATTGCGCGTAACCAACAGCATCCTGAAAAGCTTCTTACACTAGGTCGTTCACTTGACCGTGTATTGCAGTGGAATTTCTACAACATCCCTCAATGGCACGTTGGTGAATATCGCGTTGCAATGTGGGACAAGTTTGAGCGTCCAGATGTATTACCTAAATACGATTTAGGTATCGATACATGGTGGATTTCAGAAGAGAAGGCGGCTTTGCTTCCTGAAAAACGTCGCTAGGAGTTAGTTAGCATGGCCGCGTATATATTTCGGCGTTTACTGTTGGTGATCCCCACGCTGTGGGCGATCATCACCATCAACTTTTTCATTATTCAGATTGCGCCCGGAGGCCCGGTAGAGCAAGCCGTTGCCCAATTAGAAGGGCACAACTCTGGCATCATGGAGCGCTTTTCTGGTGGTGGACAAGAAGTTGATTTAAGCGAAAGTGACCAAGCATCTGCCAGTGGCTATAAAGGCTCTCGTGGGCTTGAACCTGAAGTGGTTGAAGAGATCAAAAAGCAATTTGGTTTTGATAAGCCGATTCACGTTCGCTACTTCGATATGTTGAAAAATTACGCGACCTTTAACTTTGGTGAAAGCCTTTTTAAGGGCGGTAACGTGATTGATTTAATCATCGAGCGTTTACCTGTTTCCATTTCTTTGGGGTTGTGGAGCACGTTAATCATCTATGTGATTTCGATACCCCTAGGTATCATGAAGGCGATACACCACGGTTCTCGGTTTGATATTTGGTCGAGTGCGGTGGTGATTGTCGGTTATGCCGTTCCGGGCTTCTTGTTTGCGATTATCCTGATTATTTTGTTCGCGAGTGGTAACTACTTCAGTTGGTTCCCATTGCGTGGGTTAGTGTCGAGTAACTTCGACCAGCTCAATTGGTATCAGCAAATTGGCGATTACTTCTGGCACTTAGCGTTGCCTATTTTTGCTATGGTCATCGGCGGTTTCGCCACACTCAGCATGCTGACCAAAAACTCCTTCCTTGATGAAATCAATAAGCAATATGTGGTCACGGCGCGAGCAAAAGGCTTGGACGAGAGCAGTATTCTCTACAAGCACGTTTTCCGTAATGCCATGTTGATTATTATTGCGGGTTTCCCAAGCGCATTTATTAGTATTTTCTTTACGGGATCTATGTTGATTGAAGTGATGTTTTCACTCGAAGGCATCGGCCTGCTCGGCTTTGAATCGACCATTCAACGAGATTATCCCGTGGTGTTCAGCTCTCTCTATATCATGACCTTGCTTGGCTTGGTGCTGAGCATTATCTCCGACCTGACGTATACCTGGGTTGATCCTCGAATTGATTTTGAAGCGCGTTAATGGCGAACGAATAAAAAGGTATTGATAATAAATGTTTAACAACCCTTTAGCTGAAGCTCGTTGGTTACGTTTTAAAGCAAATAAGCGTGGTTTTATCTCCCTTTGGATATTTACCATCTTGTTTGGCGTGAGCCTGTTCGCTGAGATCATTGCCAACGACAAGCCACTCTTGGTTTCTTATGATAATCAGTGGTTTGTGCCTGTTATCAATGAGTATGCTGAGACGGAGTTTGGCGGCGAGTTTGAAACCGAAGCCGACTACAAAGATCCTTATGTTATCGAACTCATTGAAGACAGCGGTTACATCGTGTGGCCAATCATTCCGTTTAGCTACGATACGATAAACTTCGATATTTCGGGCGCGGTGCCTTCGGAGCCCGACTCAGTGAATTGGCTAGGAACCGATGATAAAGGGCGAGATGTGTTAGCCCGCATCATTTATGGGTTCCGTATTTCGGTTCTGTTTGGTTTTATTCTGACGATAGTATCGAGTGTGGTCGGTGTCGTCGTTGGGGCGACCCAAGGTTACTACGGTGGTTGGGTTGATCTATTCGGACAACGTTTCATTGAAGTCTGGTCTGGCATGCCGACTCTATTCTTGCTGATTATCCTTTCCAGTTTTATCGAGCCGAACTTCTGGTGGTTGCTCGGGATTATGGTTCTGTTTAGTTGGATGAGCCTTGTTGGTATTGTGAGAGCAGAGTTCTTACGCTGTCGAAATTTTGATTATGTAAGAGCCGCGCAAGCCATGGGTGTTGATGATAAACGCATTATGCTTCGTCACATGCTACCTAACGCGATGGTCGCATCGTTAACCATGATGCCGTTTATCCTTTCAGGCTCGGTCACCACATTAACGTCGTTAGATTTCTTGGGCTTTGGTTTACCTGCGGGCTCGCCTTCATTAGGTGAGCTATTGGCGCAAGGTAAAGCTAACTTGCAAGCGCCTTGGCTTGGTATCTCTGCTTTCGTCGTACTTTCTCTGATGCTTACGTTACTCGTCTTCGTTGGTGAAGCAGTGCGTGATGCCTTCGACCCACATCAACAGAAGTAAGGATAAGTTATGACTTCAAATACAGTTCCTACTTCAGGGTTAACAGCAGAGGCTGCTAATGCATCTCCAGTTCTGACCATAGATAAATTGTCTGTCGGTTTCGGGCGAAAAGATTCGATAGAACAAGTGACGCAAGATGTCTCTTTAGAAATATACAAAGGTGAGACACTCGCGTTGGTGGGCGAGAGTGGTTCCGGTAAATCGGTTACAGCCAACTCCGTGTTGAAGTTGCTGCCTAAAGGCTCATCGCACTACTTAAACGGTAAGATTAATTTCTCTGGTACCGACATCCTGAGTTGCTCTGAAAGGCAATTACGCGGGATTCGTGGTGGCCGCATTGGTATGATCTTCCAAGAGCCGATGGTGTCACTGAATCCACTTCATCGAGTCGGTAAGCAGCTGGTTGAAACCCTCGCGATTCACCGAGGTATGCGGACTAACAAAGCGCAAGCCTTGGCGATAGAGTGGCTTTCAAAGGTGGGTATTCGTTATCCAGAGCAAAAGATTTCAGCCTATCCGCATGAGCTGTCTGGTGGAGAGCGTCAGCGTGTAATGATAGCGATGGCACTGATCAATGAGCCAGAGCTGCTTATTGCTGATGAACCCACGACAGCATTAGATGTATCGGTACAAGCGCAGATTTTGGACTTGTTGAAAGACCTGCAACAAGAGCTGGGTATGGCGATGCTTTTTATTACCCATGACTTGAGTATTGTTCGTAAAATTGCCGACAGAGTAGCGGTAATGAAAGACGGCCGCCTTGTAGAAGTTAATAACTGCAAAACACTCTTTAACGCACCATCTCATCCTTACACTCAAAAGCTCATCAATTCCGATCCAAAAGGTTTGCCTGTCCCCGTATCACCGGAAAGTGAACCTCTGCTTGATGTAAACCAACTTCGTGTTTGGTTTCCGATTACCGGCGGTTTATTCAAGCGCACCATTTCACATGTTAAAGCCGTCACCGACATGGAGTTCACCTTGAAGAAGGGGCACTCTATCGGCTTGGTAGGTGAGAGTGGTTCTGGCAAATCAACAACCGGTATGGCGATATTGAAGTTGGTGCAAAGTGAAGGCTCGATTACTTACGCAGATGAACAAATTCAAGGCTTAAATCGCCAACAGATGCTACCGTTTCGAAGTCGTATGCAAGTGGTCTTTCAAGACCCATTCTCTGCCTTGAACCCAAGAATGTCAGTGGCTCAAGTGATTGGTGAGGGTTTGTTAGTTCATCAACAATTGGACGACAGTGAACTCGACCAACGCATCTGTGACGTAATGAAAGAGGTCGACTTAGACCCAGAAACTCGTCACCGTTACCCTAATGAGTTTTCGGGAGGTCAAAGGCAGCGTATTGCAATTGCTCGAGCTTTGATTCTAAAGCCAGAGTTTATCTTGCTCGATGAACCGACATCGTCACTCGACAGAACGGTACAAGCGCAAGTCCTAGACTTACTGAAGTCATTACAAGAAAAGTATGGCCTAACTTATTTGTTTATCAGTCACGACCTCAACGTGGTGAAGTCTCTCTGTCATTACACCATAGTCATGAAAGCCGGAGAGGTGATAGAGAAGGGCGACACTGAGACTTTATTCGGCAATCCGCAGCATGAATACACCAAGCAACTTGTCAGTCTTTCCAATGTTGGTGGTGCGATGTAAAGTGGGTGCGTAACGAGAACAAACGAGTGCTCGGTGAATTCAACATGGTCATTTAGTTGTTTTAAGATTACACTGCGCCCAATATTTCAGAAGTACATATTTAGGTAGAGGTCACCATGGACCAAGAACATTACGAAGACGCTGACTACGAAGGCCAAGAGCTAGGCGAAGAAGGCGAAGAGATTGAAATTGAAGCAATTGGTATTGATGTTTCATCACAGCCAATCGAGCTCTACAAGGTGTTTAAAATTGCTAACCTAGTGAGTGGTGGCGGTGAGGCTAAACACATCATTTCTGAAGGTTATGTTGCGGTAAATGGTGAATTAGAAACTCGTAAACGTCGTAAAATGTACGATGGCGACTTCTTTGAATTCAACCAAGAGTACTATGTAGTGGTGTGTGATCAGCCAGTACAAGAAGAATCAGACAAGCCGAAAAAGAAAGAAGCGCCTAAAAAAGATAACAAGGCGAAGAAAGGTCAGTCTAAAAAGGATTCTAAGAAGAAAGAACCTAAGAAAAGCAAAGCAGAAATGCTAAGCGCAACGGCTGAACCGAAGAAAGAGAAAAAAGAGAAGAAGAAAGAAAACAAACCGAAAAAGAAAGCGGATACGCCTAAGCCACAACGTGACGACAAAAGCGGCCGTAACTCGATTGAATTCTTTTAAACTACAGTTCTAAACGACTGCTCTAAACTGCTTTTCTAAAACGAATCTTTTAAAACTATTCGTTTGAACATCAAGCAACGTTAGACCTCGGTTTTACGTTACGCAGATATCAAAAGGCTCACTAGTTAGTGAGCCTTTTTTGTATTTGTTTGCTAGCACTGCTAACGGCCAATAACGCTTATTCTCAGTGTCGAGTGCGAGAAGACGTCAGTTCTGATGCGCGAAGCTGAGCAACGGCTTTTGCTAGTTCAAGCTGAGCTTGTGCAAAGTTGATGTCTATGTTGCCCTTGTTGATGTTCTCTAGAGCGGCATATTTCGCTTCTTCTGCGCGAGCGCGGTCAATGTCTTTGCCGTGCAATGCGGTATCGGCTAACACTGTGACCACATCCGGCTGAACTTCAAGCATCCCGCCAGAGATATACAGCACTTGTCCCTCTGATTTAGGGGCTGTGACAAATACTGTCACGCCTGGCTTTATTTTGCTTAGCAGCGGGGAGTGACCGGGGCGGATCCCCAGCTCACCGTCAGCGCCAGAAACGGCTAGGGCATAGGCTGGCCCTGAAAACAGCGTACCTTCCGCACTTACGATATTAAGTTGAAATGTATTGTCTGTAACTCCGATAGCCATGATGCACCTACCTTTTTAGAGTGATTTTGCTTTGTTAAGCACTTCGTCGATAGAGCCACAGTACAAGAATGCCTGTTCTGGAATATCGTCGTATTCGCCGCCTAGAAGGCCTTTAAAGCCTCTCAGTGTTTCACTTAGCGGTACAAATACACCTTTCTGACCAGTAAACACTTCGGCTACGTGATAAGGCTGAGTTAAGAAACGTTCAATCTTACGAGCGCGAGATACCGTCTGTTTATCTTCAGTCGATAGCTCGTCCATACCAAGAATCGCGATGATATCTTTTAGCTCTTTGTAGCGTTGCAGCGTTGTTTGTACTTTTTGTGCAATGTCGTAGTGCTCTTGGCCAACCACAAGAGGATCCAATTGGCGAGATGTTGAATCTAATGGGTCGATTGCAGGGTAGAGGCCTAATGCAGCGATGTTACGAGACAGTACAACGGTTGCATCTAAGTGAGCAAAGGTTGTTGCTGGCGATGGATCGGTCAAGTCATCCGCAGGTACGTATACCGCTTGAATAGACGTGATAGAGCCTTGTCTAGTCGAAGTGATACGTTCTTGAAGTACACCCATCTCTTCAGCCAATGTTGGCTGATAACCTACCGCTGAAGGCATACGACCTAGTAATGCCGACACTTCTGTTCCCGCAAGTGTGTAACGGTAGATGTTATCAATGAACAACAGTACGTCACGACCTTCATCACGGAAGCGTTCCGCCATAGTCAGGCCTGTAAGTGCAACACGTAGACGGTTTCCTGGTGGCTCGTTCATTTGACCGTAAACCATGGCAACTTTGTCTAGTACGCCAGCTTCTTTCATCTCGTAGTAGAAGTCATTACCTTCACGAGTACGTTCACCAACACCGGTAAATACAGAGAGACCTGAGTGAGCTTTTGCGATGTTGTTGATAAGCTCCATCATGTTGACGGTTTTACCTACGCCAGCACCACCGAACAGACCGATTTTACCACCTTTCGCGAACGGACAGATAAGGTCGATAACCTTAACGCCTGTTTCTAGAAGCTCAGTGCTGTTGGCTTGCTCTTCATAAGAGGGCGCTTCACGGTGAATTTCGTAGCTTTCTTTCTGGCCGATTTCACCACATTCATCAATAGGCTGACCAAGCACGTTCATGATACGGCCTAAGGTTTCTTCGCCCACAGGGACCGTGATTGGAGAACCGGTGTTTTCAACAGTGAGGCCGCGGCGCAAGCCATCTGACGTACCCATTGCAATACAACGAACGATACTGCCACCCAGCTGTTGTTGAACTTCCAATACGAGCGACTTTGCTTCTTCGCTCGTCACTTTCAATGCATCATAAACGCGTGGGCTGTTGCCACCGCTGAACTCGACGTCTACCACCGCGCCGATAACTTTAACTATTTTTCCAACACTCATCTCTAAATCCTCAAATTCTATTCTGACCCACTCTTTCTGCCCTTAGACAGCTTGAGCACCTGAGACTATTTCACTCAGTTCTTGGGTAATGGCAGCCTGTCGCGCTTTGTTGTAAACCAACTGCAAATCATCGATGAGTTGGCCTGCGTTATCGGTCGCCGCTTTCATGGCTACCATTCGGGCTGCTTGTTCACAGGCAATGCTCTCTACGATGCCTTGATAAACTTGCGATTCAATGTATCGATGCAACAGCTCGGAGAGGATGTCTCTTGGTGCTTGCTCATAGATATAATCCCAACGACGCGCTTTTTTCGTACCGCCATCGGCCTCTGAATCTGAAGGGTGGGGCAGCAACTGCAAGGTCGTTGGTTCTTGAACCATGGTGTTGATGAACTGGTTATAAACGAGATACAAGCTGTCGATTTTTTCGTCGTCGTAATGCCCTAGCATCGCGTTAACCGTACCTAAAATGTCTTCTAATTTAGGCGCGTCACCAAGGCCTGACGTTTGCGCGATAACATTGCCGCTGCGTTGGAAGAACGAGATAGCCTTAGATCCCACTAAGGTTGTTTCTACCTCGACTCCCTTGGTGCGCCATTGCTCCATTTCTTCTAACACTTTCTTGAACAAGTTCGAGTTCAAGCCACCACATAAGCCCCGATCGGACGAAATAATGATGTAAGCAACACGTTTTGGTTCACGCTGTTGAAGATAGGGGTGCTGGTATTCCAGCGACCCTGATGCGACATGAGAGATAACTTTACGCATGTTCTCGGCATATGGACGTGTTAGCGTCATATTGTCTTGAACTTTACGCATCTTACTTGCCGCAACCATCTCCATTGCACTGGTGATTTTCTGAGTGTTACTAACACTGCCTATCTTGGTGCGAATTTCTTTAGTATTTGCCATTATCTGCTCCTAATTTGTTTTGATTTCCAGCCAACAAACCGGAGCGTTTACCAAGCTTTCAACGCTACAAAGTCACCGAGAAGCTTTGCAAGTGCACTGTCGATCTCGTCGTTGTAGTCACCATTCTCGTTGATGGTGTCGAACAATTCCGGGTTTTGACCTTTTGCGTAAGCAATTAACTCTTCTTCAAAACGTGCAACTTTGTGCAACTCTACGTCAGCCAAATAGCCTTTTTCTGCTGCGTAGATAACCGTTGCTTGCTCAGCGACAGACATTGGAGAGTATTGTTTTTGCTTCATCAGTTCGGTTACACGCTCACCATGGTCAAGCTGCTTACGCGTCATGTCATCTAGGTCAGAAGAGAACTGAGCAAATGCGGCTAACTCACGGTATTGAGCTAACGATGTACGAATACCACCAGACAGTTTCTTGATGATCTTGCACTGAGCTGCACCACCCACACGAGATACCGAGATACCTGGGTCAACAGCAGGACGTAGACCTGAGTTGAATAGTTGGGTTTGTAGGAAAACCTGACCATCAGTAATTGAGATTACGTTGGTTGGTACAAACGCCGATACGTCACCCGCTTGAGTTTCAATGATCGGAAGCGCGGTTAATGAACCTGTTTGGCCTTTTACTTCACCGTTTGTGAACTTCTCTACATATTCCGCATTCACTCGTGCTGCACGTTCTAGTAGGCGTGAGTGGAGGTAGAATACGTCGCCAGGGAAGGCTTCACGACCCGGTGGGCGTTTCAATAGCAATGAGATTTGACGGTAAGCGACGGCTTGTTTTGATAGGTCATCATAGATGATCAGTGCATCTTCACCGCGGTCACGGAAGTATTCGCCCATGGTACAACCCGCATAAGGTGCTAGGTATTGAAGCGCGGCTGATTCTGATGCTGATGCTACAACTACGATGGTGTTTTTAAGCGCATCGTGGTCTTCGAGTTTACGAACAACGTTTGCGATAGTCGATGCTTTCTGGCCAATAGCCACGTACACACATTTGATGCCAGAATCTTTCTGATTGATGATCGCATCGATAGCTAGCGCTGTTTTACCGGTCTGACGGTCACCGATGATAAGTTCACGTTGACCACGACCTATAGGCACCATGGTATCAACGGCTTTATAACCGGTTTGAATTGGCTGATCGACGGACTTACGCTCGATTACGCCGGGTGCAATTACTTCTACAGGGTCGAGTCGGTCACAACTCACTGGGCCTTTGCCATCGATTGGCTCACCTAGTGTGTTCACTACACGGCCAAGAAGTCCATTACCGACTGGTACTTCCAAGATACGACCTGTCCCTTTCACTTTCATACCTTCAGAGAGGTCAGTGTAGGGACCCATAACCACGGCACCGACTGAGTGCGTGTCAAGGTTAAGAGCAAGAGCGTATTTGCCACCTGGAAGTTCGATCATCTCGCCCTGCATGACATCCGCAAGGCCGTTAATGGTAATGATGCCGTCACGAACCGAGACTATGGTGCCTTCGTTGCGAGCTTCGGTGCTCACATTAAATTTCGAGATGCGATCTTTAATCAGGTCGCTGATTTCATTTGAATTTAATTGCATAATTGTTACCTATCTCGCGTGAAGTTGATGAGCTAATCGGTTAATTGATGTGTTCAAAGAACCATCGATGACGGTTTCACCCGCCTTGATTACGATCCCGCCAACCAGCGAGTCATCAATAACCTGTTCCATTTCAACCTGACGCTCTAATTTCTTCTCAAGTGCAGCAGTGAGTGATGTAACTTGATCTTGTGTAAGCAATTCTGAACTGGTGACAGTGACAGGGATTACACGTTCATGTTCGTCCTTTAGGTCGCTGAACAAGTTAAACAAGTCTCTGATCACGGCAAGACGGCCATTCTCAGCCAAGACTTTAATGAGATTAATGACGTGGTCATCAACGAGTCCTTGGCATACGTGAATGATGAGATTGACCAGTTCTTCAGATTGCTGTGTGTGAACACCTTCTGCTGATGAAATCTGCTTAGCGATCGTTTCTTCTTCCGCTACCGTCACAAGAATGGACAGCATTGAGTGCCACTCTTGTAACTTGTTTTCACCTAAAGCAAAGTCGAACGATGCTTTAGCGTAGGGATGAGCAATATTGGTGTAATCTGACATATTGCCTCCGTTTAGAGTTCGCTTATCATTTGATCAACTAACGCTCGGTTCGTTTCAGAATCTAGGTTTTTGCTGATCAATTTCTGTGCACTTTGAATAACAGCGTCTGCCATATCCGCCTGAAGTTCACGGCGTAACTTTTGACGTTCGCCTTCTAGCTCAGCTCTACCTTGCTCTAAGATGCGCGCTTTTTCTTGCTCACCTTCTTGGTGAGCTAAGGTGATGATTTCGTTGCGGCGTTTTTTGCCTTGCTCAATCAGTTCGGTCACATTTTTTTTCGCATCTGCGACGAGTTGTGCGCCATTTGATTTTGCTAGTTCTAGCTCTTTCGCTGCATTCTCTGAGTGGCGTAAGCCATCAGCGATTTCTTTTTGGCGCTCGTCTAACATCGCGGTGAGAGGGGGCCATACATATTTCATGCATAGCCAAACAAAAATCACGAATGAGATTGCTTGACCAAACATGCTGGCATTTAAATTCATACCTTCCTCACTAAATCTTGATTATTTACAAATCGATCTTTTCAAAGCTTTTAATTAAGCAACGGCAAAGATGATGTATAGACCGATACCAACACCGATCATCGGTACAGCATCCACAAGGCCCATCATGATGAAGAATTGAGTACGAAGCATTGGAGTAAGGTCTGGTTGACGAGCAACACCTTCAAGGTATTTACCTGCTAAGTTACCAATACCAGATGCTGCACCCGCTGCACCTAAACCGATCAGTAATGCACCTGCTACATATAAAACTGCGCTTACGATATCCATTTGTATCTCCGATAAATAATTTGTTAGTTAATTTTTAGTTATTAATTAATGGTGTTCTTCTGTTGCCATTGCTAAATAAACAACGGTCAGTACCATAAATATAAATGCTTGTAAGAATACGATTAATATGTGGAATAAAGTCCATGGAACACTGAGTGCCCATTGCATCCACCATGGCATTAATGCAATAAGGATGAATATCATCTCACCTGCATACATGTTTCCGAATAATCGTAAGCCTAGTGATATTGGCTTTGAAATTAATGTTATTAATTCAAGAACTAAGTTAACAGGATATAAAAGAGGGTTATCAAATGGCTGAGTAGTAAGCTCTTTGATAAAGCCTTTCAAACCTTTATTCTTAAACGTATACGTTAACAGTAGAATAAAAACACCGAGTGCCATCGACATTGGGATATTTACATCCGCTGTCGGTAGGTCTCTAAAGTGTTCTAAACCTATTACACGAGTTAACCCTGGTATTAAATCAATTGGTAATAGGTCGACTGCATTCATTAACAACACCCAAACAAAAGTGGTCAATGCCAGTGGCCCTATTAATTTATCCTCCGCTTGAAAAATCTCTTTGACTAGGTTGTTAACGAAATCAAAGATAAGCTCGATAAAACATTGAAAACGACCTGGAACACCGCTAGTGCCCTTGGTCACGACATATCGAAAAGCTCCAATAAACAATAAACCCGTAATCCAAGATACCAACATTGAGTCAATGTTGAACGCCCAGAAATCATCACCTGTAGTTAAGAAGGTTAAGTGATGCTCTATGTATTCGTGAGCGGTAGTGACTTGATCCATACTACACGTACTCCGATCTTGTAGAGGCAGTAATAAATGGTGTTAAGAAGTACCCAATCATTGTGAAAATGTACGCGTATAATATTACTGGGTTATCCAATTTAAAAAACTGGAATGCCAAGATAAACATTAAGAACGTATAGGTTATTTTCACGACACGACTCATTTGCATTAAGTCACGTAAACTATAATTAGGATTCTTGTGCACCTTTAGGCTTGCATATATAAAACCAAACAGCGGTGGTAACATCGCGATTACGACACCCAAAGCTGAAGACTCCATATCTACTTTATTACCAAAAAACACTTCATATAAAACTACACCGATGGCTAATACTATTTGGCAGAGAACAACTCTTTTAGCAGCAACAAGGATGTCGCTACTTATCTCATTAAGCCTCATAATAAAACCTTATATTTAATTAACAGTGTAAGTTAATATAAAACACAGTTTGAATATGTTTTGTTACTAGCACTTACTTGTTAATAGCAATTTGACTTGTTAATAAACCTTTACTTGTTAACAAAGAAATAATCTTGCTGGCTTTATATCTCCTGACGAAATTAAACGATAAAAATAATTCGCTATCGTTTCGACAAAATATAAACTACGCCTAAAATTATGTTCTCAAAACGACAAAAAGCGACATCAATAATTCCATTTTTGAAATGAATGTCTTTCATTTATGAAAGTAATAGTTGAATAACTTTATTCATGAAAATTTTAAATGCTTTATTTTTAGCTAAAAGTGGCGTTGTTGTGCAAAAGTTTTAGATACCAATTGAGCAAGTTACGATCTTATCAATTACGTATATTCAAACACTTAGCGTCATTTATAAGTTGATTGTTGAGTGTGATTCTACAAGTGGATAAAGCAAGTTTAGTTAGCGATGAAAGCCTTCGTGCATTGAGTCATTTATTTGTACGGCGTTCTCTATATGGAAGTGGTTATTTTTCAAAATAGTTTGTCGTGACTTCATTCTTAACGCCTTTCAGGCGATCCGAAACGGATAAGTCGGCGTTTAAGATGAATATGATGGAAGAAATTCAGCTCCTCACATGGATGTAAGGAGCTGAAGATAGGGCAAAAATCTGAAGGTTAGGGCACTAAGCTCAAGATAGAAAGGTCAAAAGTCTGGATATTAGAGCTGGAATTTCTTGATGTGTTGCTCTATCAACCGCTTTTTAAGAAAACAAACTCAATTATGTCCCTCTATTAGTCTTCATAACTTAGGTACTGAATACACAAATCGTGAAAGGCTTGTGCTTGTGGCGATATCGTCCGATCAGACAATCTGAAAATACCGATTTGACGCTGTAAAGGCGGGTCAATCAACGGAATCCACACCAGCCGGGTTTCATTGGTTGGGAAAGCCAGTTTAGGCAGCGTGGTCACGCCTATCCCAAGCTCTAACACCGAAAACAACGAAGTAATGTTCTCTACTGAATACAAAGCTTGTTCACTGAGCATTCTTGCTGGTGTTGGGTCAAGTAGGGTACAAGTCCCGTTGCGAATGAAGGGTTGTTTTAACAAAGTTTGCCATTCGATTCCTTCTTGCTGAGAGGCGATAGGGTTGTCTTTTAGGCACACCACACCGATCGGATCAGAAAGCAAAGGCGTGAAGTCGATGTTCTCTTCTTCTAAATGGGAACTATTTCCGAGGGCAACATCTACCTCTCCAGAGAGTAATCTTGCTTCTACACCCGCCGCGTTATCATCAATCAAGCTTACCTCAACATTCGGGTACTGCTCACAAAAAGCCCCTAAAACACTAGGGATTAATTTTGCAGCTACTGATGGCACGCTTGCTATTCTAACTCTTCCTTGTTGTCCTGCTGCGGCTGCGCGTAGGTCATTGTCTAATGCTTTGTAAACATTCAGGAATTGAATGATTTTTGGCAGGCATATTTCTCCGAAAGGTGTCAGGGTTGATTTGTTGCCTGTTTCAAACAGTGGCTGACCAAGTATTTTTTCTAGCTCTTTTATCGACGTAGAAAGTGCCGCTTGTGAGCGATTTGCTCGGTGAGATGCCGCTCGAAATCCGCCTTCTTCGACCACTAAAACAAAATGTTTTAACTGTTGTAGCTTAATACTCATGGCACTGATCCTTCTCTAGCCCTTGCTATGCCTTACTTTTAGTAAGGTGATAGGTTTTATTTATCAAATGCACAAAATTTACCGTTAGATTTATCAGTCGTCAAGGTGCAGTATTTAACCATCTTGAAACATAGTTGTTACAAAGTTGGATGGAATCGTGAACGCACAAACTAAAAAACACCCAGTAAAAACCGAGCTTTTCGCTTCAAAAGCACCACTAGAGTGGGCAATCGTTAATAACGGCACTCTATACACAGCGCAGATTCCAATTGATGAAACTGGCGCAGTAGTAGAGGGCGGTATCGAAGCGCAAACGCGTCAGACTTTTAACAACCTTGTTCATACATTGGAGTGTGCAGGCGAATCTATGGATTCAGTGCTGCAAGTTCTGATTTACGTGACAGACCGTGAATATCTAAAAACGGTAAACAGCGTATACGGAGAATACTTCAATGCACCTTATCCAAACCGTGCTGCCGTCGTCGTTGCAGGGTTAGCAAGAGAAGAGATGCTGGTCGAGTTCGTGGTTTATGCATCGGCGTCTCAACCTGAATAATTCGACTGTGAACTAAAGCTCTTTGCGGATCAAAACTCTTTTAAATTGAAGTGGTTTATTGATACAAGCGACTTGGTTTACTTTAGAAACAAAATATACATCTTATTTTAGCAATTAATTACCTGAATATTAACAGTTTATTAATTAACCAGATGGTTGCCAGACTCAACCGCAACCTAACCGTTACAAGGACAGAATGATGACTCAATTACAGAATGTTCAAGCAGAAAACGCACTTTACATTGGCGGCGAATGGCAAGCGGGTGTAAGCACCGTTGCGAACATTAACCCATCAGATATTTCTGAAAACATCGGTAACTTCGCACAAGCAAGTGCTGACCAAGTTCAACAAGCGATTTCAGCGGCAAAGCACGCTCAACCAGAGTGGGAAAAAACGCCGATTGAACGTAAGCAAGCAGTACTTCAAGCAATCGGTGATGAGCTGATTGCACGTTGTGATGAGCTAGGTACGTTGCTTTCTCGTGAAGAAGGTAAGCCTTTTGCTGAAGGTCGTGGCGAAATTTACCGTGCAGGTCAGTTCTTCCAATACTTCGCAGCAGAAGTACTTCGTCAAATTGGTGACAACGCAGAATCAGTACGCCCAGGCGTTTCTGTTGAAGTGACTCGTGAAGCGGTGGGTGTTATCGGCATCATCTCTCCTTGGAACTTCCCAACAGCAACAGCAGCTTGGAAAATCGCTCCAGCATTGGCTTTCGGTAACAGCGTTATCTGGAAACCAGCAAACCTAACACCAGCAAGTGCAGTTGCGCTAACTGAGATTATCCACCGTCAAGGCATGCCAGCAGGCACGTTCAACCTTGTTCTAGGTAGCGGTTCGAAAGTAGGTGATGCACTGATCAACTCTAAAGAAGTGAACGGTGTGAGCTTTACTGGTTCTGTTGATACAGGTCGTAAGGTTGCAGCTGCTACAGCGCCAAACTTCGTTCGTTGCCAACTAGAAATGGGCAGTAAGAACGCACTTGTGGTTGCTGATGATGCTGATATCCAAACAGCTGTTGATGCGACTATCGCAGGTTCGTTCTCTGGCGCGGGTCAAAAATGTACAGCATCTTCTCGTCTAGTGGTTATGGATGGCATTCACGACCAATACGTTGAAGCACTGATCAAGCGTATGAGCGAGCTTAAAGTGGGTCATGCACTAGAAGACGGCGTATTCATGGGCCCTGTTGTCGATGGTAACCAACTTGAAGCAAACCTAGGTTGGGTTGAGAAAGCACGTCAAAGTGGCGGTGAGCTAGCATTTGGTGGCGAACGCCTAAGCATGAAACATGAAGGTTTCTACATGTCTCCAACGCTGTTCTTGAATACTAAGAACGATTGGGAAGTGAACCAAGAAGAAGTGTTTGCACCAATGGCAAGCGTGATTCGTGTAGCTGACTTAGAAGAAGCTATCGCGACAACAAACGATACTCGCTTTGGTCTAACGGGCGGCATCATTACTCAAAGCCTACGCACTAGCGCAATGTTCAAGCAACAAGCGCAAACAGGTTGTGTGATGGTGAACCTACCAACAGCGGGCACTGATTATCACGTACCGTTTGGTGGTCGTAAAGAGTCTAGCTTCGGTCCTCGTGAGCAAGGTCAGTACGCGAAAGAGTTCTACACAGTAGTGAAGACAGCTTACCAGCGTCCTTACTAAGCAACTTTCTATATAAGAATTGGATAGCTGAGGATATTAAGTCCCAAGCTATCCAGCTATCGAATTGGCTTGATTCACAGAGTCAGGCCAACATCCCAACCAAAGCAGCAAACGAAATTAGACAAGTGATTTAACCCATTTTTGAAAACATGTTATTTGAGCGTGTTTTCAAAACCGAGCTAGAACACTGAGCTTTCAATAGGAGTGGTTATGTACCAGCAACGGATTGTTATAGATGGATTGCAATACTGCAATTGGAACAGAGAATATTTCCAAACACTAAAGGCGAGCGGCATTACAGCAGTTCACGCTACCGCGGTTTACCACGAGACAGCTCGTGAAACCTTATCTCGCTTTGCAGAATGGAACTTAAGATTCGAGCAGAATGCAGACATTATCATGCCGATTCATTCAATGGCTGATGTTGAAACTGCAAAAGCGACAGGCAAAGTCGGCATTTTTCTAGGTGCTCAAAACTGTTCTCCAATCGATGATGAGATTGGTCTTATCGAAGTAATGCGTCAGCAAGGTCTTTTGATCATGCAATTGACGTACAACAACCAGAGCTTATTGGCGACGGGTTGCTACGAGAAGAACGACACAGGCATCACACGCTTTGGTAAGCAAGCGATTGAAGAGATGAACCGAGTGGGCATGATCATCGATATGTCTCACAGTGCCGAGCGTTCAACGCTTGAGGCGATTGACCTGTCTTCTCGTCCTATTTGTATTAGCCATGCGAACCCAACGTTTGCTCATGATGCACTACGAAACAAATCAAATGATGTGATTAAAGCCCTAACCGCACGCGGTGGCCTAATCGGATTCAGCTTGTACCCATTCCACCTACCAAATGGCAGCCAATGTACGTTGGAAGATTTCTGCCAAATGGTTGCGACTACCGCTGACATGGTTGGCGTAGAACACCTAGGTATTGGTAGTGACCTATGCTTAAATCAACCTCAAGCCGTTCTTGAGTGGATGAGAAATGGTCGTTGGTCTAAAGCAATGGACTACGGTGAAGGCTCTGCAAACAACTCAGGTTGGCCAGATGCGTTGCCTTGGTTCTGTGGTAGTGCGGGTATGGAAAATATTTATAACGGATTGATGCGCCATGGTTTCAGCGAGTCTGAAGCTGGGCAAGTCTTGGGAGAAAACTGGTTTAACTTCTTGAAAGATGGCCTAGAGCCTCAAAGCAAGGGTTAAGTGTTTTTTCACTAGCAATCATCAAATTAGCAGCCTTCTAATAAACGTTCATTTAGACGTGCTGTTGTAACCAATTTCACTATTTAAAAGGAACAACGGTCTATTTCGCAACGCGGTAACCCAAACATGGATTAGCCTGCCCAACACAAAAAACAATAGGGCAGGTGTTAAATACACCTCTTGTAGTCGTCATTAAAATGACAGCTGCAAAGAAACCTCTGGAGTCAGAGTATGTCTGATTTAACCAATAGCGTGAAATCTTCAAACGTAAATGCGGGTCAAGCACACACAGCAATTAATGCAAAAAGCAACACAAACCAGTCTGAATCGACTTCAGACAAATTAGGACTTACCAACCCAGCATTATGGTACAGCGGCGGTTTTATCGCTCTGTTCGTGGCGCTTGCTTTATTTGATGGCGAGCTGCTATCAAGCTTAGTAAATACAGGCTTTGCTTGGTCGGTAAAAGTGTTCGGCCCTTATTGGCAAATGCTTCTTCTTCTGACTTTTCTTATTGGTCTTGGCCTGGCGGCAGGGCGAACAGGCAAGGTTATCCTAGGCGGCATCGCGAAACCTGAAATGGATGGCTTCCGTTGGATGGCTATCATCTTCTGTACGCTACTTGCGGGCGGCGGTGTATTTTGGGCGGCAGCAGAGCCTATCGCTCACTACGTTAACCCACCACCGTTGTATGGCGCACAAGAAAACGCACAGCAAGGCGCGGTGAATGCGTTATCACAATCATTCATGCATTGGGGCTTCCTCGCATGGGCAATTGTGGGCAGCTTAACGTCTATCGTGGTAATGCATCTTCACTACGACAAAGGCTTGCCTCTTAAACCTCGTATTTTGCTTTACCCAGTTTTGGGCGAAAGAGCACTGAAAGGCCACACCGGCGCACTGATTGATGCATGTTGTATTGTCGCTGTAGCGGCGGGTACTATCGGTCCGATTGGTTTCTTAGGCTTGCAAGTCAGCTACGCTCTGAACGAACTGTTTGGTATTCCAGATGGCTTCACAACACAGCTAATCATTATTTTGTTCGCTATCGTGCTTTACACATTGTCTGCATTAAGTGGTCTTAATCGCGGAATGCAAATGCTAAGCCGTTACAACGTAATTTTAGCAATGGCATTGATGGTCTACATCCTTATCTTCGGTCCAACGAACTTCATCTTCAATGGCTACATCCAAGGTGTAGGCAGCATGATAGATAACTTCATCCCAATGGCAACATACCGTGGTGACGAAGGTTGGTTAAGCTGGTGGACAGTGTTCTTCTGGGGTTGGTTCTTAGGTTACGGCCCAATGATGGCAATCTTCATCGCTCGTATTTCACGCGGTCGTAGTATTCGCCAATTGGTATCAACCATTAGCCTTATTGCACCGTTTGTAACTTGCTTCTGGTTCACGATTGTTGGTGGCTCTGGTCTTGCGTTCGAAATTGCAGATCCAGGTAGCGTAAGTAAAGCGTTCGAAGGGTTCAACTTACCAGGCGCACTACTGGCGGTAACTCAGCAGCTACCTATGCCAATGCTTATCTCTATTCTGTTCTTGATTTTAACCACGATCTTCATCGTAACGACCGGTGACTCGATGACTTACACCATCAGTGTGGTAGTCAGTGGTGAGACTGAGCCTAACGCAATTATTCGTACTTTCTGGGGTGTGATGATGGGGGTAACTGCATTGATTCTGATTTCCCTAGGTTCAGGCGGAATCTCCGCGCTGCAATCGTTCATTGTAATCACAGCGGTACCGGTGTCCATAATCTTACTGCCATCGCTTTGGAATGCGCCTCAAATCGCAATCAAGATGGCAAAAGAACAGGGTCTGTAAAGAAAAGAGCCTGTAGAGAAAACGCTCTCTAAAAATGAAAGAGAAACAAGGTTTCAGCCTTTGAAAGAAGGCTGACACAAGATTCCGAAAGGAAGAGGAAACCCGTACTGGTGAAGATACACCGGGCGGCACGTATTTAGGTCAATCGATCTAGTTAGGACAAATAATAAGGGGTGAGTTCACTTACCCCAAATAACGTGAAAGCTAACCAACACACTGTAAAAACGAATGCTTCAAATGATGGCAACGATCGGTTCTGAATGGCTAGCAAAATCCTATAACTATAAGGTGGTGAGCAAAATGGATGCACATCGTTCTACCTACACTGAATCAGCACTACGTGACGCGACTGTCGTCATGGCACCGGAAAGGCTAGGTGCAATGCACCAAACACGTATCAGCTTCGTTAGAACTCTGATTCGTAAAATGGCGCAGCAAGAATGGAAAGTGACGAAACATGAGTGGCAATTAGACGCTCAAGGTTTTGGTCATGTTATCTATAAGCTTGCGACGCCAAACCATGTTTATCATTTGGTTGTTTTCTGCGATGAGATTGCAGATGACGAACGAAATGACCGTGTAATTGCTGAAAAGTGGGACGTAACGTTTGCGCTTGTTCTTGGTGATGTTGATGTCACCCTACTTGAAAGACTTCGTGCGAATGTACCGCTTCAAGAAGCTGGCCGTAATCCTAACAATGTGCTTGTTTTAGCGCGTGCAAACAAAAGTGTACGTGTGTTTGAACATATCGTTAGTCACCTGGCTAAAGGTGTTCAACCAACGCCCAAAGAACTGGCTGAAGTAGGCTACATCCTGCGAACCACTGCCGTTTATGGTAATGGCAAATTTGGCATCGCTGATTTTAAAATCTTAGAGAAAAATGAAGATTTTAATCAGTCGTTTAGCGCTCAAATGTGTGCGGTGTATATGCTGCGTGAGTTCAGCTTAGACTGGGTTCATTACCTAGCCGAACAACAGGGCGGTGAACAAGCGATTACCTTGCATCGAGGATTACAACGTTACCTTGGTGTTGGTAATGCAACTGGTTTAGGCATGGCGCCATACCTTATTAACCACCCTAGTATTGTCGACCAGTGGATGACAACCCGTGAACATGCATTGGCGGACGTGTTGTCCAGTGAAACTGATACGGCGTTGATCGAGCCACTACGTACCTTAGTTAAAAAAGCGATTTGTCATTTAGAACAAGTCGTTACCATCAATGAAACACAGCAAGAGCTGAACAAAGCTGCTGTTGATGATTTGAAGCACACAGAACAATCATTAGAAGCTTCTGTCAGCCTGTGCGATACATGGTCGCAGTTAGTCGAGCAATCTAAGCAAATGAGTATGGAAGCCCAAGAAATCCTTATCTCATGTTTGATGGAATTGTACCCAGAATTAGTGGACGCTCATCAAGAGCAAATGAATTGCAGCGAAACACTGTCGCTTCCTAGCGGCAAAAAGATTCAAGACCTTCTGGTTGTACTAGAAGAAAAGTACCGTTGGGCGATCACGACCGACTTTACTAAAGCAGAAAACAACTACTGGTTCTGGTATCGCTCTCAAGACAAAGAAGAGCCAAGGCTCGGAGTTCGAGGCGAAGAGTTGGGTGAAGAGCGTGAACTGCCGTTGGATATTGGCCGTCAAGCTTATCGTTTGTACCATGCTTTATTGCAATTTGCGCCTGAGCTTTCATTGGCCGAATTCCTTGTTAAACAGCCGCAACACCGTGCAATTGCGCGCCGTGTGTGGACGCTAGGTAACAAGGCGATGGGCGACATTCAAATGAATGTGCTTCACCAAGATTCGCCGCCAATGCACTTACTGCGTTGTAAGCTAGCAATGTTTGGTGCGACTAAGTTTGATCCTCGCTCAGATCGCTGGGTACGAGTGACGTTTTTCCAAGGAGCGCCACTGCTTGATGAAATTCATCAGGACGAATGGGTGTTCCCAGTCTTACCAAGTGAAGCACCAAGTGAAGCGGAGCTCGCTGACTCAAATAAAGTTCCTACACATATCAACGCTCAACATGGAGGTAAATCGTTATGATCGTTTCTCACAATGAACTGGTAGCGGCCGTTAATAAAGCCTTTTTGGGTATGCGTCGTACATGTGGTGAAGCCGATGTGATAGCGAACATGGTGGCAGATTTACAAATGGTCGGTTTGGATGGTGTTCGTCATTTTAATAATGCGAGCAACTTTATGGGGTTAGAAGACGATTGCCCTGTAGACATTCAAGTACGCAGCGATAACACTGTTGAAGTCGACCTGCACAAGGCGAGCTTAGCGTGTCACCTTCCTGTGGTTATCGATTACGCCATTGAAAAAATGGTCGGTAAAAAGACGCTGAAAATTGAGTTAAATAACTGCCACAACCGTTGGTTGGCGTATAGCGAGCTTGTAAAGCTAGCTGCAAAAGGTATTGCGTGCATGGCACGTTGGGATAACGGCTCTAACCCTAAGAGCACTTTGTGTGTTCTTAATCGTGGTTGCGTTGCTCCAGAACTGTTTTTATCAGATTTGCTACTGGCATCGTACGAACATATCCACAATATGACCATCGAACTTTCCGTCCAGGATTTCGATATCGAACGTTTGTCAGATGGCTACCAAACACACATTGAATCAGAAGCGCTTTTTAAAACTCAAGAGAAAGCGTGGAACGATGGTATTGAGGTTGATGATGGGGAGTGGTCGGCACTGAAAGAGACCGCTACCGCAATCTTAGTTCAGAGCAGCGAACGCTCGACTCAAGGTGCCGGTGAACTGACGGCTTCGTAGTCGCTAGATTTAATAGGTTCATTAGAACTAACAGGTTCGATAGATTAACAGCGAGTAAGCCAGTTAGTTTATCAACACAGATAAAACCAAAGAGCTTAACGTATCCTCACCTCGTTAAGCTCTTTTTATTTGTCTCCCGTTTTCATTCTTCCTCTCAATAACCCTCTTTAAACCTTCTGTTTTGAAACAAGTTGTTACGCGTTTAAAGCTAATTGGGCGATTTAATGAAGTACCTTCACATTCAGGTTCAACAAACGGTTTCATTTACAAGCTAGTATGCGTATCTTGCTAAGGAAGGTGCCAAAGGGCGCCGTTTTTATTCGTACCGATGACTTTAGAATCAGATAAAAAGGAATGAAGCGTGCAAGCTAACTTTATTGATGGAACCACCCTGTATCGTCAGCACACTTTTGAGTTGCCACTCGATTACCAAGCCAAAGATGGACAACAGATCCAAGTCTTCGCACGTGAGCTGGTTGATCTCGCTAAAGATACGCAAGAGCTGCCGTGGCTTATCTACTTTCAGGGCGGCCCAGGCTTTCCATCTCCTCGAGTGAGCGGTCAATCAGGTTGGCTAAAGCGTGCATTACAAAACTATCGTGTTCTGTTTCTAGACCAACGTGGTACAGGTAACAGCACGGTGATTAGCCATGAAACTTTGGCGCACTTATCGCCAGAGCAACAAGTCGAATACTTAACGCATTTCAGAGCGGACAACATCGTTCGAGACGCTGAAGCGATTCGTGAGCAATTCGGTGTTAAACAATGGTCGACGATTGGTCAAAGCTTCGGTGGCTTCTGTACACTGAGCTATTTGTCACTGTTTCCACAGAGCTTGCAGCGCTGTTATGTGACGGGCGGCATTCCGTCTATTGAGCGAGAAGCTGACGATGTTTATCGTGCGACTTACAAGCGTGTAGAAGACAAAAACAGAGCCTTTTTTGCTCAGTTCCCATTAGCACAAGCTATGTGTCGTGAGATCTCTGATTACCTGCTTAACAATGATGTGAGACTGCCAAACGGTCAGGTGTTTAGCGTTGAACAGTTCCAGTTGATCGGTATTAATCTTGGTGGCGGCGAAGCAAACCTTCCAATGTACTTCACACTGGAGAGTGCGTTTGTTGAAATGAACGGAAGCAAGCAGTTGAGCTACAGCTTCTTAAATCAAATGCAGCAAGAGCAGGGCTACCTAACGAACCCTATCTACGCGATTCTGCATGAATCGATTTACTGCCAAGGTGCAGCGTCTAACTGGTCTGCACACAGAGTACGCGAGCAGTACCCACACTTTAACTACCAAACGGGTAGCGAGTTCTGGTTTACCGGAGAAATGGTGTACCCATGGATGTTCGACCAACTAGAAACGCTGAAGCCATTACGTGAAGCGGCAAACATGTTGGCCGAGAAGTCGGACTGGGGTTCTTTGTACAATGCAGAGCAGCTGAGTAAGAATACGGTTCCGATGGCATGTGCGGTTTATGCGGATGATATGTATGTAGAGCTGGATTACAGCCGCGAAACACTGGCGAACATTCCAAACTCAAAAGCGTGGATTACCAACGAGTATGAGCACAATGGTTTGAGAATGGATGGTGAACGAATCGTCGATAAGCTAATGACGATGGTTGATGCGTTAGAGAACCTGCCGAAATAATCCAATTTTCTGCGTAGGTTATCTACGTTAGAAGCTATCTACTTTAGAAAAACGTCCGCCAAAAACAAGAAAACGCTGCACAATGGCAGCGTTAAAATTGAGATAGGTTAAAGGTTGTTTAGCTGTTTTCTATGCCAACAATCTTGTTTGCAGAGATCACTGCGCTATCCAAGTCGGTCAATCTACCAGCACTTGCTGGGCCAAGAACTGATGAATATAAAGCCAACTGCTTCTCAAATGATAAATCTAATTGGTTATATAGATTTTGGCGGATTTGAGCGTGTTGCTGTGGCTTTGCGCTCGACAGGCCTTCCAACGTATCGTAGATGAGTGTAGTTGTATCCATAACTGTCCTCTGCTGCACCTTTATAAAATTTTTCATATTATGCATCTAGTACTGTATTTGTTCTGCGAGATTGATCGCATTGTGTGCAGATTCGCTTAATTGTGTAATCAGTTAGTTATAATTGTGTTGTGGTCTCAATCGTTGAGAGTGTCAGCTTGATAACAAAGAAAAGGAGACACGCTGGTCTCCTTTTAATTGATTAAGCTGTGATAGAAGTAACGTATTGTGGCTGCTTACCGAGTAAATTGAATACGTACAGAACTTAGCGAATGTTAATGTTCTTATCTCGACTTTCGTACATTTCAGGTGTGGTGTGTAACCCTCCAGCGTAACCTGCAGCTTCAAGAGTTTCTCTTACCTCTCGAACGTGCTCTGCCGTTACTGGTTCCTCTCTATCTCCAAGGTGCAATCGCACGAAGGTGATCAACTCAGCCAACCTTTGATCCGACAGCACATCTTCGAAGCTTGCCATCGGCATGAAGTTTCTGTCTTTGTCGAGATAGGTGGGTTGTAGGCCACGCACGGTTACCGCGATGGTGTTGAATGCATCGCTGTGCATGATAATGCCGTTATTCAACAGAGTAGGGGCGATAGGGTCACGTCCCTTACCATCGTCACCATGACAGGCTCCACATGTCTGGCGATACGTGGTGTAAATGTCAGTCGCGTAAGAGTCTTCATCAAACCCTTTGGGCTGCAACGGAACGGCGTCACTGCTGATGGTGTTGTTGATGTCACCACTGAGTAGGTAATAGGACATCGACTCGATATCTTCACGCGTCATCAAACTTAGGCTGTTTTTCACTACGTCAGCCATGCCAGCAAAGGCAGTCCCTTTGTCTGAGTGACCCGTGTGTAAGAAATCAGTCAGTGTCGCTTCATCCCAACCATCGACATAAAGTTCGTTTGCCGTGATATCGGGCGCATTCCAACCGTCAATCAAGTTACCTTGGAAAATACGTTCTGGTATCAGCGCTTGGGCAATGTTTCGCGGGGTGTGGCACTCAGAGCAGTGTCCAAGACCAGCAACCCAATATTTCCCTTGTTGCCATTTCTCAACGTTTTCGACTTCCGATTTAAGCTCTTCAGGCACTTGATAGTCAATCGGGTTGGTATCCATGAACACAATGTTCCACCCGAGCAGACCTAGACGGATATTCGATGGGAACATCATGCTGTTGTCGTTATTGCGGCGAGGCACCGCGGTGATTGACTGCATGTATTCCCACAAATCGAGCATGTCTTGGTCGGTGAGGTATTGATAAGAGGTGTAAGGCATTGCAGGGTACAGGTAACCATTTTTACCTTTACCCGCAACTAACGCGGCTCGGAAATCATCAAAGTTATAAGTACCAATACCTTCTGTTGTGTGGGGCGTAATATTGGTTGAATAGACGGTGCCAAAAGGTGTCACAAAAGGAAGCCCGCCAGCAAAGGGTTCGCCACCTTCTGCACTATGGCACGCGACACAGTCACCGGCATAAGCGAGGTATTCTCCACGTTCAACAGATTGAGCTTCTAGGTTCGCGCGTCTTTGCTGCTGCACTGAGCCCCCATGTCTAATGTAAGCACCCAGTGCGAGTATCTCGTTTTCCGTAAGCTGTTTATCAAACGCAGGCATCAGGTTGTTCAAGCCTTTGTTGATAGTGTGCTGAATTTCTTCAATACTGCCGCCATGCAGCCAAATATCGTCGGAAAGATCAGGGACGCCGATCGCCGGATTCGCGATAGAACCATCGGCGTGACAAGATGAACAGTATTTTGCAAACAGCTCTTTGCCGACTTTGACTTTCACCTCTGGAACATCGGTATGGCGTTGATTGAGCGAAGCTAAGTAGTAAGAAACCTTAGCCACTTCATCGGGGCGCATTATCTCGCTCCAACCCGGCATCGCGCCATTTCGCCCTTTGGCGATCGAATGAATGATCGCTTCATCACTACCACCATATAGCCATTCTTGGTCAATAAGGTTAGGGAAGTGTTTCTGACCTTGAGCGTTGTCGCGGTGACAAGCCGCGCAGTGAGTTTGGAACAAGATTTGTCCGCTGTTTACTATTTCGGGTATGCCAGACAATCCTTCGAGGGTGGTTTCCGTTGTTTGAGAGAATTGCTCGTTTAACGTTGTGCTGGGTAAGCTGAGTTTGTCGTCACTTTGCTTCCAATCGACTAACCCTTCCCATTCACCAAGCCCGGGGTAGAGCACCAAATAGCCAGCAGACAATAGAAAGGCAATAGCATAGCTAACAAAGAGTAGTTTTGGCGGTGGCGCATCTTTTTCTTCAATCCCATCAAAAGTGCCAAGGGTGTGGTCTTGATCGGCTTGGTGATTGCTACGCCAATATTTAACGACAACAGATACCATAAGAACGAAGAAGATTAAGGTTAAAATTACCGCCCATAGATTCCAAAATGCACTCATTGTGATACCTCCTGTGACGTATCTTTACCAAGGCTTTGTAGATAGCGGATCAGAGCTTCACCTTTGGTTTTTCCTCTTACTTGTAATCTGGCGTCACCTATTTCTTGGTCAGTATAAGGAACGCCAAGTATGCGGAGGGTTTCCATTTTGTCGCTTATGTCGTCGCCTGACAGAGTCTGTTCAAATAACCAAGGGTAGGCGGGCATGATCGATGTCGGTACGACTTTTCGAGGATCAATTAAGTGAATAGCATGCCACTGGTCAGAATACTTTCTTCCTAAGTTAGTGAGGTCAGGCCCCGTACGCTTAGAACCCCACAAGTTAGGAAATTCGTAGATGTCGTCTGCTTCTTTGTTTGGGCGACCATTACGTTTCACTTCAGGCTCTAGAGGGCGAACCATTTGAGTGTGACACACATGACAGCCTTCACTGATGTAGATGTCTCGTCCTGCTAACTCAAGAGGTGTGAGCGGCATCGCTAAGCTGCCTTTGGCAATATCGTCTCCACGGACAATGCTAGGCACTACCCAAACCAACAGAGAAAAGGAAGCGACGACAATAGTGGTCAAAATTAAAATGACGATTGAATGTGTAAAGTCTTTACTCATCATTTAAGCCCCCTCATTAACGGCGTGTTTGGCGTTATGTACTACTGGCATACGAACGGTTTTAAATAAGTTAAATGCCATTAGGAATAAACCCAGAACAAACAGCGCACCACCAAAGAATCGTAAGAACAACCAAGGTGCTTTAAAGTCCATAGCCTCTACAAAGCTGTATATCAGTTCGCCATTTTCATTTTGGGCGAGCCACATATAACCTTCACCGATCCCCGCGACCCAAAGCGCAATCGCATAAATAGCGACACCAGCATGAGCAAGCCAGAAATGCCACTTAATCAGTCGTCGTGACCAAAGATCGGTTTGGCCCCACAAGCGTGGAATGAAGTAGTAAAAAACCGCTATCCCTGACATTCCCACCCATCCGAGTGCTGCGGAATGTACGTGGCCGATTATCCATTCGGTGTTGTGTGCCACCATATTGAACCAGCGAATAGCAAGTAACGGGCCTTCGAATGTTGCCAAGCAGTAGTAAAGAATCGCTGAGAAAAAGAATAAAAGAATGTAGTCGGACTTCAGCTTTTCTTTGTTTTGTAGAAGGGTCATAGCGCTATTGAACGCACCAGCCCAGGAAGGGAGCCACAGGATCAATGACATCACGATTCCGATGTTCTGAATCCAGATGGGAACGGAAGAGTAGATTAGGTGGTGCGTTCCGGCCCACGTGTAAAAGCCGACCAAGCCCCAGAAATGGATCACAGACAAGCGGTACGAATAGATAGGTCGATCCGCCGCTTTGGGTATGAAATAGTAATTCATACCGATCACACCAGCGGTCAGTAAGAAACCAACGGCATTATGTCCCCACCACCATTGAACAATTGCATCTTGAGCACCTGCGAATACAGAGTAGGACTTCATGGCCGAAACCGGCATCGCAAGATTGTTCACAATGAAAATCATGGCAACAACGATAATGAAAGCAGCAAAAAACCAGTTAGCCACAAAGATGTGGCTAACCTTACGCTTGGCTAGGGTGCCAAAGAACAACACTGCATAGAGCACCCAAACCAGTACTATCATTAAGTCGATTGGCCATTCAAGTTCCGCATACTCTTTTGAGCTGGTGTGGCCCCCAGGCAAGGAGATGACCGCGAGTAGTAGAATAAATTGCCATCCCCAAAAGACCATCCACGACAGGCTTTTATTGAACAGCTCACAATGGCCAGTTCGTTGGGCAATATAGAGTGAAGTCCCCATTAGAATATTCACCACAAACCCATAAATAACGCCTGAGGTATGCAGAGGGCGAAGACGACCAAATTGGAAATATTGAGAATCGAAATTGAGCACAGGCCAATATAATTGAGCGGCGAGGATCACACCGATGATCATCCCCACAATCGCCCAGATAAAAGAGGCGATGATAAAGTATCTCACGACCTTGATGCTGTACTGCGTTGTCACTTGTTCCATAACAAGGCTCCTTGCCTACAGTTTTGATTTGCTGTCTGTTTTTGAGTCGCTAACTGAACTCGATTCCTTGCCGAGCATTGAATAGAAGTAGGAGATATCTCGGATGTCTTGATCTGAAAGTGTGTCGGCTTGTTGCTGCATGAGAATCGCCAAACCACTGGTTCTTTCCCTTGTCTGATAATCTTTCAGTGAAGAGATGAGGTATCCCACTTTTTGACCGCGAAGGTTCGGGTAAGGGTCTTGTGTTGAGATACCATCAACGCCATGACAGGTCATACACACCTTGGCTTTTTGTTTTCCTAACTCGAACTGCTCGTCGTTAGATTCTGCGAAAACTGGATTCATGACAGCCGTCATTAGCAGAATGGAAAGTGCGGTTATGGGGTTAAACTTTTGCTTATTTAATCTCATTACGTATTCCCTTATTGAAGAAAAGAGCGAGTGCTTGATGCACCTCAGAAAACACTCAGCGTGGTGTAAAGGTTAAGCATGCATAAGCGTTCTCGCTACTTACTGACTCATATTTATTGTCAATTTTATTAGTCAGTACGTATTCAGTGGCAGGATTGGATTACTCATTGTCTTTAAAAAACAGGGATTACTTGTATGAACGCTAATTAAAGTCTTATTGAGATAAGGGGAGGTGTTGTTCGCACCTGGTTACAGGAATGAAACATTATTTGAGAAAGATTCGAACAGCATCATTGAGAAAATAGACAATGTCTAAGCAAGTCAAATGACCAATATGAACTAGACTCAAATTAGTGACCTTTTAAAATGGAGTTTAAAATGAGAGCTGCACTTCTGTTTATACTTTCACTGTGTTCATTTTCTATTTTTGCAGCATCGGAACTGACAATATTCGATCACTTAGGGCAAAAGCATCAATTCAGTCGAGAACAACTGTTATTGCTTCCTCAAAAAGAAATCACCACGTCATTACCTTGGCTGGATGGAGAATTGGTTTATAGTGGTGTGGCCTTACAAACGGTGCTTGAAACTATGGATTTACCCATGGCCTCACAGGTGACTTTTGTTGCACTCAACGACTATAAAATAGCGGTGCCCAAAGAAGACTTTGACGACTACCAGCCGATCATTGCGATTAAACAAAATGGCCAATTTATGTCAGTCAGAGAAAAAGGTCCGTACTGGTTGATATATCCACTTTCTTCGACTCCAGACATTGATAACACTGACTTCCATGCCAAGATGATCTGGCAGATACGCGATATTCATTTGTAAGGGCTTAGTATGAAAAAGCTGTTGTCATTGACTGCAATTAAAGTCGTCGTGTTATCTTTAGCGGTAGTGGTACTCACCATTAATATCTACAGTGTGACCCGAATTAACGATATCAATAAGAGTTTTTCTACCCGACAAAATGAGGCAACGTGGTTCGTTTTTCAATTGGTGAAGGAATACGCCAATTTCTTGATGGTAAGCCGTTCTGAAACTATTGATTATGATGAGTTATGGTTAGCGTACGATATTACGTGGAGCCGTTTTGACATATTAATTAACAGTACTGAGTCCTCCAATTTCATCAAGTCAGCAAACTTTAAACCTTATTTTAGTGCGGAATTTGATAAATTTAAGAGCTTGGAATCCTCAATTAAACTGGTCAGCCAAGGGTTGTTGCCCAAGGAATCTCTACAGAAAAAAGTCGATATTTGCTACCACACTCTCGTCGATTTTATTAACGACAAGTTTCGATTACAAAGCCCTGTGATTGAAGAAAATACCTCAATGGTTGATAACTTGGTTACCGTTCATCGGATCAGTAGCGTTTTTCTTGTTGGCATCTTGTTATTGACTGGGATTATTTTTTATATGGATTTTTCTATCAAAAGAAAGCTCTACTCTACGGATTTTATTACAGGGTTTCGCAATCGAATTTCGTTGATGAAATTTGTTAAAAATAGCTACTCGAAGGACAAAAACTTTGATCTCTATTTTGTACGAATCAGAAACCTTACCGAGATTAATCAAAAATATGGCCTTGAATATGGGGACCTTGTGGTGAGCTCGGCTGCTAAGTCTTTGACCAGCAAGATCCCTGAAAGCACCATTTCATTCCGTAGCAGTGGAAGCCAGTTCTTATTCTTCATTCCTGATCATTTGTACGCGAGTGATGAAATTCAAGAGAAATTCAACGATGTGCTTAGTGATTACATCTCTGCAGGTAACTTAGAGCTTATGATTGATGCCGTAGTGAGACATAAGAAAAATATAAGCTCCCAAGATATGATGGAGTTATTAACCTCGATGCAAGGCTAAATTTCTATCGTGGATTTAGTCTAGCGTTTGTTGTTTCGTCCCACCCTAGTGACTTTACTTAATTATCTCCATATTTTCTACTCAAGCGAAAATGTTAAAAGCCTTTCCCGATCTAATGAAGTTGCCTAATTATGGAGATCAGACTTCTGTTTGCTTGTAGGAATACATCACGGGGTGATTGACCCTCTGCGTCTTGTTGAGCTCTATTTTGCTATACCAGAAAGGGACTGGACGTGTTTATCCAGTTTCCATGACGATTAACGTATCCAAACTAATCAAAGTAACCAAGCTAATACTAGCATCCGAGCGAATACAAGCATCCAAGCCAGTATCAGTATCAGTGGCGTTAAGTAGAACGGCTATTGTTTCTGATTCAGAGCCACAATCCTTTCATCAGAGTTTGGCTCTGAAAGTGAATACTGGTCCAAAATAGCTTGTGGATTATGGTCACGGACAAACTCTATGAACTCAATATAAGTCAGTGGTTGGCTAAAGAAATACCCTTGTATAAGGTCGCAGTTTGATTGTCTTAGATGATGATATTGCTCTAGACACTCGACACCTTCGCCCACGACGAAAGTGTCACAGGAGTGGCCTAAGTTAACCATTGACTCGACCATTTTACGATCGGCTTTGTCGGTTACGATATTATCGATAAAGCTCTTATCAATTTTAAGCTCATCGACAGGGTAGTGAAGGAGTTGATTAAAGGCTGTGTAACCGGTACCGAAATCGTCGAGGGAAACTTTTAAACCTAAATTTCGGATACTCTCGATGGTTTGGACGGTCAGTTTGGTGCTTTTTACGTAACTGGTTTCAGTGATTTCAATAATGATGTTGCCCGGTGGCACTTGATAACGCTCGAGTACCTTACGAATGTTGTCGGCAAAGTTGCGATTATAGAGCTCCATTGCTGATATGTTAATGGATAGGGTGCCTTTGTACTTGTGAATTTCTGAGAGTTCTTTATAGCTTTTGATTGCGGTGCTAATCACCCACATATCGAGTTTGGATATTAGGTTACTCCTCTCTGCGACCGGAATAAATTCATCGGGCCCAGCTTTAATGTCAAACAGAGCAGGGCAGCGAATGAGACATTCAGCGCCGTCGATATGAAGTGTCTGAGCATTGAAAATTGGCATGAAGCGAATTTCAAAGTTGTCGCTCTCACAACATTCTAATAGCCTTTTCTCGATAACGTCATGTCTTTCTAGTGACTGAATGAGCTCTTCGCCATAAACAATCCTACTTTCCCCATCACTGTGAGCTTTCGCACTAATTAGCATTTCATCAATACATCTGTGCCATATCTCTTCAAATTTCGGGGTGTCGACAGGCAGAACACCTGTTGCAATTGAAAGTCTGAAACCATAGTAATCAAGGAATGTTGTCCCTGTTAGGATGTTGTTAATGTTCTCGATTTCTTCGTTTATTGATTGGTGTTCACCTATTTCCAATATGGCAATAAACTGATTTCCTCCCAGCCTTGCGAGTGAATAATCACTACAACTAAAGCCAAAAGAGGATTGTTGGTTCTGCAATGTTCCTTTAAGTGCTTTTGCTAGGCTCACCAATACATTGTCACCCACTTTTGCTCCATATAAATCATTGATTTTGCGGAAGTCGATAATGTCCCAACAAACCAAGTAGCAATGAGGGCTCATCGAGCTTTTCAAGCGCACATCGAGGTGTCGGATGAACGATCGCCGGTTGGCTAATTTGGTTAATTGATCAAATTCAGCTTCGAATTTCAATTCCGTTAATGAATCAATATAGGCGTTCTTTAGACCATCGATCTCACTGTTTCCCGATGAGCGTTTGAAGTACCGCAGTTTAAGCCCACCAATGGATATCTCGTGCAGTAAATCTTTGAGTGGACGCACCAATTGATATCGTACAACCATGTGTACAATCAACATGATGGTAAAAAGCGTGCTAAAGCTTCCTAACAATGTTTGTTGTGCAATGGCTGCTTTCTCTCTGTTGAATTTTTTTTCACGGATATTAATTTGAGCGAGGAAGTGACGACTGTTCATCTCGACTTTAATTCGGTCTTTGGTTTGTTCAAACGATTTGATAACGAACTGGGTATTCTCTATGAGTGCAGTATCCGATGATGGCTCAATCAGAAGTTGCATATTGTCATCATCGTTGTATTTTATCAGTAAGTTGGAGAGTTGTTTTAACGGACCGTCTGCAATCAATATGTATCGATTTAAACTGTCGTTTGCGCGTTTGTCTTGTGGAAGTAAGTAAGGATCGATTGCAGTGACGTAGGCGTATCTAAGTTCACCACTCACAGAGATATATGAGAAGCCTTCTTGGGAAAATTCGTTTTTATTAATCAGAGAGGTATAGATATCGAAGACGTTTTCATAGGCGTTATCGGGGATCTTTAACCCTTCGAAAGGGTCTGCTCGTAGCGTAGATAGCGTTAACTGGAACTTAGGGTCAACGATATAGATGTTACGTTGACCAAACTGATTAACGTGACTCTGGTTTAAGACGCGAAGCACTCTTTTTTCCAGCAGGGACAAGGTTGTGTAGTCACTAGGGTTTTGAATATATCGCAAGAACTGTAGCGATGAACCAATATCTTTTACAAGCAAAGATAGACCAAGTTGCTCGTATTCAGCCGCCACGAGCGCGGTGTTCACATCAGATTGTACTTCGTCTAAGTACATGTGTTTCGCGTGGTTAGAGGCTAAGTTGTAAGTAACCATTCCGCCTATTGCAAATACGAACAATAACGTAGGAATGAGTACATAATAGAGCTTCTTTAATACTGGCATTAATTATCTCAAACTGTCGACAATACGGTTACGAATTTGAATGCTATTGGGTTCGAGTTGCTGATACAGATAGCTGCGTTCTAAAACCTCTTTGCTAGGGAAAAGCTCCGGATCATTTTGGTACTCTTGTGTTGTTAAGGCTTTTGCTTTTGAGCTTGGAGTTGCAAACCATGAATCCATTGCGTTTTGAGCGGCGATCTCGGGTTGCGACAAGAATGATAGAATCGTTGTTGCTTGTGCAGACAACTCTCCGTTATTAATCGCAGCAATGCACTCTAACCATAACGTTGTGCCTTCTTGAGGCACAGCGTAGGACCAAGAGGCATCAGGCTCCAAATCATTGAGTACATAACTGTCACCAGAATAACCGTAGGCAAGGTCGATGTTAGCAAGACGTTCGGGTTGGCGAATATAGTCGATGACGTATTCGTTGCTTTCTAGGTGTGGCTTTTGAGCTTGCAGGGTTTTATAGGCAACGCGAAGTTCCTGCTCATTATTGGTGAAGGGGTCAAATTGATTCGCTAGCAATGCAGTACTCACCAAATCCGTAGGTTCGTAATACATACTTATGCGGCCACTGCTGTTCGTGTCTGGTTCGAGAATAGCGTTCCAAGAGGTGGGAGTGTTTACTTTGTCACTGCGATATAAGATTCCCGCAGTCCCCCAAGCGTAGGGAATGCCATACTCGCCACATCCTTCAACCCACCGTGAATCTATGTTACCAGCAATGGATTGTTGTAACTCACTGAGATTATGAAACAGGTTCTGCTTGGCTAACGCATTGAGCTTTACACTTTCTATAATGACTAGCTCAAATGCGCCACGACGTTCGCTTAATAGCACTTCATCTCTGATCGACTCATCAGAAAAAAACTGCTGTTTCAAAGAAATGCCGTACGTGTCACTTAGTTGGGTCACGACGCTATTGGATAGAAATTCATCCCAATTGTAGAGATAAATATCATTTTGTTGGCTAAACACTGTGCCAGTTAAAAAGGATGATGACGCAAGAACTGAAACATAAAATGCTTTCACTGACGGATTCCTTTCCTACTTTGCTTAACTAAATCGTAGCCCAAATTTTGCGACATAGCTCAAATTTAGGTCTCTAATTTCAGTTCAACCTAACGCAATGCATCTAGGTGTGAAAATCCTATGACCTAATGGGAACTAAAAGTCAGCTTTGAGCACAAAATCACTATGTTAAATCAAGGGGATATCAACCTTTGACCGACGAACGCCTGAAGAAGTGCACGAATGACTCATCTACTTCCGATTTGGCACGACGAAAACACGGGATTTGTTTGATTATTAGGTTATTAGTAAATATATATTCATCTACTTGAGCATTTTTCGTTAGTTATGCAATAGTAGGGCATTAATTGAACGGAAGGAGGTTAGTTTATGGATGCAGGTTTAGTTGGGATTTTTGTTACCGTGGCGATTGCTCACTTTTTGGCGCTATTGAGCCCCGGACCAGATTTTGTGATTGTGGTAAAGAGTGCTGTTAAAAATAAGGGAAGAAAAGCACTCGGCGTTGCATTCGGTATTGCCAGTGCCAATGCGGTTTATATTGCTTTATGTTTGGTTGGTGTCGGCTCGATCCTAGCGGCATCCGTTTCCGTTATGATTGCTCTTAAGATAATTGGTGGTGTATTTCTTGTTTATCTTGCCGTTCAAGCGATAAGAGCGAAGAAATGTAATTACCGTAATATGGATGTTTCCGAAGGAGATAGCTTCAATCAAACGACTTTTCTTAAAGAATTCGTCACGGGTTTTCTATCTGGAATCCTTAATCCCAAAAACCTATTGTTCTATTTGAGCTTATTCACGGTTGTGTTGAACAATGACATTGGCTTAATGTTTAAGCTAGGCCTAGGTATTTGGATGACGGTGGTTGTGTTTGTATGGGATGCCGCGATTATCTTCCTTTTATCTGCACCTAAAGTTCGACGAGAGTTTACACGTGTTGCTTACTATATTGATAAAGTGACAGGAGTTATGTTGGGTCTGCTTGGCTTGACCATTGTGAAATCTGCTCTGGTACGTCAGTAGATTCAATAAAGTTACCATTGCTGAGTAACCTCACGTTTGTGGCACGATACAATGCCTATGTGCCGCGAATGGGTGCTTGTTTCCTACCAGGGCTGATACGTTTTATCTCTTATCTGCCCGATATTAAACCTTCAGCTTAATCCACCAATTCTTTTCATAACTCTTTGCTTATCATTCCTTAGTTCTTAAATAAGTATTAATAATGTTGCTGTTGAACACTTGTAGCACGGGGTGTTTGTGCTTATTGTAGGCTGCAATGTCTATTTAATATCAGCGCTAGGAGCCATTGTGAATTTAGAGATATATCAAGTGGATTCGTTCACAACTCAAGCTTTTAAAGGAAACCCTGCGGATGGCCGAAACGGCTCTGGCGGAATATTATTATTGAAGGAATCACCGTGTCAGCTTTTTATCTTTCTCAGGTATTAGTCGCAATTGCTATTTGCTTCGATCTTCTGTCTTTTCAATTTAAAGAGAGAAAGAAAATCGTTACCTGTCTGTTCTTTGCTGGCGTGCTTATTTCTAGCCACTTTATTCTTCTTGAACAATGGACAGCGGCGAGCCTAATGACGATCGCCACTATTCGCTATTTGACGAGTGTATTTTCGACATCGTCTAAGTTTAAATATTTGTTCTGTTCCATGTCAGTAGTCGCAACGGTTGTGACTTACTCGGGGCTCACTAGCCTATTGAGTTGCTTTGCTTCCGTATTTCAAACCTTTGCAGCCTTCAATAAAGATGACCGTCGATTAAGAGAGTTGATGATTATCGGAACCAGTTTTTGGTTGGTTCATAATTACTTAGTTGGTTCTCCAACTGCTGTACTGATGGAAGCGCTATTTATCTGCAGTAACTTGGTTGGCTATTATCGTTTCTATTTCAGAAAAAGTGCTGGGGCTTAGGGCTTATAGCTTAGGAGCTCAGGAAGCTAGGCTTTAGATAAAACGATAAAACGATAAAACGATAAAGCACTGCACCATATTAATCTAACAAGGATTAGGAGAGAGCGATGTCAAATATCTACTCGGATGTGCCTTCGTCAATACCCGGCGAAATCTTCAACGACATCATTACTACTGAGAATGTGCGGATTGAAAGAATATTATCTCATGAGCACAGTTCTCCAGAACAAGGTTGGTATGACCAAGATGAAAACGAATGGGTTATGGTTCTAGAGGGACAAGGTGTTATTGAGTTCGAAGACGGACGTGTCGTTACCTTGTCTAAAGGGGATTACATCAATATTGCCGCGAGAGAGAAGCACAAGGTTGTTGGTACGGATAGAGACGTTGTGACTATTTGGCTGGCTGTGTTTTATCGTTAGTATTGCTATCAAGTGGTGGATAGGCAATCAGCAATACATGAAAGGACTGTGTAGTGGTTAGAATTCGAAATTACCAAGTTAGTGATGCCAAAGCATTATGGGAGATCTATTTCCATACTGTTCGAAATATTAACGTTCGTGACTATTCTCAAGAACAAGTTGAGGCTTGGGCTCCAAGTGACTTTGACTCCGAGGTGTGGGAAAAGTGTCTGCATCGTATCCAACCTTTTGTTGCGGAGTTGGATGGCCACATTGTTGGCTATACTGACCTGCAACCAAATGGGTTGATTGACCACTTCTTTTGTCATCATGAATATCAAGGTAAAGGTGTAGGGCGAGCTTTGATGGAGCATGTATTCGAGATTGGTCGATTTCGTGGTGTATCGAGATACTTCTCTGAGGTGAGTATTACCGCTAGGCCTTTCTATGAGCGCCTTGGCTTTAAGTTAGTGAATGAGCAGGAAGTCGAAATACGTGGCGTTAAGCTAACTAATTACGTGATGGAGAAAACCACTTAGTAGCCAGTAACGTATATCTAGTGTTGAGAAGCTTGGAAATGCTCAAACAGTCAAACGCTTAATCTCCAGTTGGTAAAAAAGGGTGTGAATTGTCACACCCTCAAAGAGTTTGGTTTGCCTACACTTTCTTTCTATTTGATTATTTTGGTAGTAAGACCGTATCAATTACGTGGATTACGCCATTGCTTGCTTCCACGTCAGCCGCAATCACCTTAGCATTGTTAATCATAACTGAGCCATCGTTTACGCTTATCATCACGTTTTGACCTTGAACAGTTGTCGCTTTATCTATTTTCATAACGTCTGCCGCCATCACTTTCCCGGCGACTACATGATAAGTTAGCACTGCGACTAGTTTGTCTTTGTTTTCAGGTTTCAAAAGCATATCTACAGTACCATCTGGCAATTTGGCAAATGCTTCATCGGTTGGAGCGAAAACGGTAAATGGACCTTCTCCTTTTAAAGTATCTACAAGTCCCCCCGCTTTAACAGCAGCAACAAGTGTATTGAAAGAGCCATTTCCTACTGCGACATCGACGATATCTTTTTTCATCTCATGATGATTGGCGTTAGCGAATGCACTAAAAAAAAGTGCAGCGACAAGAAGAGATAGAGACTTGCTAGTTTTATTAATCATGTTGGAATCCTTTGAGTTTGTCCGTTATTTTCGTCAGTTATTACGAAAGGCTCAAAGCGATGGATCAATTTATACCAATCACAGTAAGTTAAGTGTTCAAAAATAGCGCAGGAAAAAAGCTTGAGAACAAGGCTGCTCTTTTCAATAAATAGTTTCGATAAGTAGTTATTCTACAATCAAAAAATCTAACGACGTTATCGAGATTTTTAACAAGCTAAGGTGAACAGTTATTTACTACGATTGGTATTATTATACCGTTGGGCTATTTAGTTCGAGAGCGAACCTTACTTTATGAAGAGACGCGTGAGGGCCTTCAATGGTGCATTTTTAGTATTTGAGTTTGTTGTTTATGGGCTATGGCGACTGTTTTATGGGCTATGGCGATTATTCAATTATTTCCAACGCTTACCGTCTTTATGGTTGTAGCTACTCGTTGCTATCCGTAGTATGAAAATTAGCTTAAGGATAGAAATAGACAGTAAGGAAGCACTTTGGAAATACAAATTAGACATCTTGAAACCACAGACAACCAAGACATTTTTGATATTTATCGTCATACATCAGTATCAGAAAACACTTCGCAAAAGCCTTTCCTCAGCTCTGATCAAGTGGAGCGATTGTTTGGTCATTCAGACCATTTCACTTTAGTCGCAGAAGTGTCAGGTAAAGTCATCGGGCACATTACCTTGTTCATGACGACTAAGGTGAGAGACAGGCACAGTGCTGGCCTAGGGATTGCGATTCACCCTGATGCACACGGCAAAGGGGTTGGGAAGGCATTAATGAAAGAAGCGATTAATCAGGCTGATAATTGGCTTAATCTGGTCCGTCTGGAGCTAGAGGTTCATGCCGATAACAACGCTGCCATTGCTTTGTATGAACGAGTGGGTTTTCAGTTAGAAGGCACTAAAAGGCTGAGTACATTCAAAGGCGGGAAATACATCGATATGTTGCTGATGTCGAGGATTAGAGCTGATTATCGTTGATTTTTATACCTATAACTTCCTATTTAGATAAAACCAAAGAAGCTGGCAGTGTGCCAGCTTCTTTGGTTTGAACGAGATGTTTATAGACTTGTTCGTAATCGAATCTACTTGTTCACGTAATCTTTGAATTTCTGCTTGGTTTCAGCATCAGCTTTCTCGTACCAGAAATACAGCATTTCTTCAGCTGTATTAGCCGCATTTCCATCAATCTTTGCTGGAAGTGTTACAGGTTGAACAACCGCCACTGTTGCGCCTGCTGTTGTACCTATAGCGAGCGCCGCGATACCGCCTTTCTGGTTGTACTCTTTCGCTTCTTGAGGGAACTTGCGACCAATCTGCATGCCATCTTTTACCAGCTTATCTTGTTTAACACTGATTGCGTTTTGGTTTTCATCAACCAATTTCCAATCTAGGTTATCAAAGCCTTTCTTCGCTTCTGCGGTATTACGGTATTTAGGCATATCGAACGTTAATGCGGCGTCAGTAGCGCTAAACGTTGCAATTATAGCGTCGCTATCAACAAACTCACGGTCATTACCTTTATCAAAAGCCAGCTGATATTGGAATACGATTTGGTTTTCACCGTCTGGAACGGTTAGTGTCTTATGAGAAGAAAATAAGCCGCCATCTAAGTCAGGCTTAGCTTCGTTAACCGCTAGAATATCAACACTGGATGGAACTTGGATTTCAACGTCAGCTAATACTGCAGGTGCAGCAACGATAGCTGAAAGTAGGGCAATGCTTTGGATTGTCTTCATAATCATACAGTTGTTAGGGTGAGTTAAAATACAATCGCACGCATATCTCTGTATTTCAAGTGATGTCCGTGGGATTTGAAAAAATTTGCGTAATCTTAACGTAACGGTCATAAACGAGGCGAGTTACAAGGTTATTTGGGCAAATGTAAGCGGATAACCTTGTTAGTCACTCGTTTGTTAAAGGCTTATGTGGGACAGTTTTCATTGTTGATATACTAAAAGCCGTGATAGCACTTGAGCTATCACGGCTTTGTTTCGCTTTCCTAGGGTTGGTTAAGCTTTAGCTAATTATTTAGCTTGCGCTGCTGCCGCTTCTAGTTGCTTAAGTTTACCTTGAAGCATGTAAGTATTTTGGTTGAAGTTACCAGGGTTTAATACTTGGCTATTTTGCATTGGGTAGTCAGGTAATGTCGCCATGAAATCTTGAACTTTGCCACCTACTGGTACGAATAGCCACATGTTGTCTGCCATCCAACGTAGGTACATGCCAGATTCGTGTGGTGCTTTTTCGAATGGGTCAGCACGTAGGTGAACAACTTGAGGCCAGTTTGTTTGGAAACGAACTGCGTCAACAATGTTGCCTTCTAATACTGCGAATGAAATCTTGAAGTCATTCCAACGAACTGCGTTCAATTCCGCGTTTGCAGAGAAGTAAAGCATGCTGTCACGAGGGCCTTTTTCTTCTTTACCTTCGAAGTAAGGTAGGAAGTTGTAACCATCTAAGTGTACACGCCAGTTTTTACCGTTGTAAGTAGCACCTTTATCAGACGCTAGCTTCTCAACAACTTTGTCATCACCAGCAGCAGCTAGTAGAGTCGGGATCCAGTCTTGGTGACCCATAATGTCGTTGATCTTAGTTCCCGGCTTGATAGTACCAGGCCAGCGAACTAGCTGAGGAACACGCATACCACCTTCGTAAGTTGTACCTTTCTCACCGTGGAAGTAAGTTGCACCACCATCAGGCCAAGATACGGTTTCTGCACCGTTATCGGTAGAGTAGATTACGATTGTGTTGTCTGCGATTTTAAGCTCATCAAGCTTGTCTAGAAGTATACCTACATGGTCATCGTGCTCTAACATGCCATCAGCGTAGATGCTGATACCAGATGCACCTTGGTATTTTTCTTGTAGACGAGTCCACACGTGCATACGAGTCGTGTTGTGCCAGATGAAGAATGGTTTGTCAGCGTTCACTGCTTTTTCCATGAATGCTAAAGATTCTTCTAGGAACTCTTCATCCGCGTGCTCCATACGCTTGCGCGTCATAGGGCCTGTATCTTCAATCTTACCGTCAGAAGTCGACTTGATTACACCACGAGGGCCAAAGTTCTTACGGAACTCAGGATCTTTAGGGTAGTAGTATGTCTCTGGCTCTTCTTCCGCATTTAGGTGGTAAAGGTTACCGAAGAACTGGTCAAAACCGTGGTTCGTTGGAAGATGTTTGTCTTGGTCACCCATGTGGTTCTTACCGAATTGAGCTGTCATGTAGCCTTGTTCTTTAAGAAGGTCTGCTATCGTTGGAGCCCAATCAGGGATACCGTGGTCTGAACCTGGCATGCCGATAGTCAGAAGACCAGTACGGAAAGGTTCTTGGCCTGTTAGGAATGCAGCACGACCAGCTGTACACGACTGTTGGCCATAGTGGTCAGTAAATAGTGCACCTTCGTTAGCAATACGGTCGATGTTAGGTGTTTCGTAACCCATCATACCGTTGTTGTATGCACTGATGTTGAATACACCAATGTCATCACCCCAGATAGCAAGAATGTTTGGCTTTTCTGCTGCTGTTGCTGCTGAAGAAGCTGCTAATAAGCCAACACCTAATGCTAGTTTATTAATTTTAGTACCCATAAGGACTCCGATTTGCTTTTAAGATTAATGCGTTAGAACAACACATCGTTGGGCAAACATTAATCTCAAAAACTGATTGTGTCTTTTTATAGTGGTTATAACTAATTGTTATAGAGCTAATTTAAGCTTCTGATTATATTGAGTTATATGTATTTATCAGAAATGCTTCTTAAAATGTTATGTGTGATCCTAATCATGTTTGTATGCGTAATATCTATCGTCCACTTGCGTATCTTGTCGACAAAAAAAATGACAAAAATATTAATAGGTTAGCGAATGTCGCGATAGTTTGAAAAATGAACTATACGTTGTAGTGCAGGATGCAAATAACTAACGAAGAGGTTTCTATGACAGCGAAATATGGCGTCAAACGTCGATTAGCGATTTTGGGTACAGCGATGATGGCGGCTTCCACCACCACATTCGCAGCAGAAAAACCGAATATTCTCGTCATTTGGGGTGACGACATTGGTCAATCTAATGTCAGTGCTTACACCTTTGGCTTAATGGGGTATCAAACTCCGAACATTGATAGCATCGCCAAAGAAGGCATGATGTTTACTGACTACTACGCAGAGCAATCTTGTACCGCAGGTCGCTCAACGTTCATCACGGGTCAAAGTGTTCTTAGAACGGGTTTAAGTAAAGTAGGCCTTCCAGGTGCAGACATTGGTTTGCAAGCGGAGGATGCAACAATTGCAGAAATGCTTAAACCTATGGGATACATGACAGGTCAATTTGGTAAAAACCACCTTGGCGATAAAGATGAATTCCTTCCAACAGCACACGGGTTTGACGAATTTTTTGGCAACCTTTACCACCTGAATGCTGAAGAAGAACCAGAGAATGAAGATTACCCAACCGACCCAGAGTTTCGTAAGAAGTTTGGCCCGCGTGGTGTAATCAAATCATTTGCTGATGGCAAGATTGAAGATACCGGCCCACTAACGCGTAAGCGTATGGAAACCGTTGATGAAGAGACACTCGATGCGGCACTCGATTTCATGGATCGCGCAGTGAAAGCCGATAAGCCATTCTTTGTTTGGTGGAACGCAACACGTATGCACTTTAGAACGCACGTGAAAGCCGATAGTAAAGGTGTGACAGGTGTGGGTAACTACGCTGATGGTATGGTTGAGCACGATCGACACGTTGGCCAGTTGTTGAAACAAGTGGATGAGCTGGGTATCAAAGACAACACCATTGTTTTCTACTCAACGGATAATGGTCCACACATGAACTCTTGGCCTGATGCAGGTACAACGCCATTCCGTGGTGAGAAAAACACCAACTGGGAAGGCGCATACCGTGTACCAGCAATGGTTCGTTGGCCTGGTAAGATTGAACCGGGTAGTGTCTCTAACGAAATTATGCACCACATGGACTGGATGCCGACCTTCGTTGCAGCCGCTGGTGATGATCAAATCAAAGAGAAACTGCTTAAAGGTCATACCGCGGGTGATAAAACGTTCAAGGTTCACCTAGACGGTTACAACTTCCTGCCTTACCTAACCGGTGAAGAAGAGAAAGGCCGTCGTGCTGAGATCTTTTACTTTACCGATGATGGTGATTTAGCAGCGCTTCGTTACAACCAATGGAAAGCGGTGTTCATGGAGCAGCGCGCAACGGGTACCATGCAGATTTGGTCAGAACCGTTCGTGACGTTACGTCTTCCTAAGTTGTTTAACCTGCGTATGGACCCATACGAAAACGCAGATATTACGTCGAATACCTATTATGACTGGTTGTTAGACCATGCTTATATGTTCGTTCCTGCGCAAGCGTATGTTGGCCAGTTCTTAGAAACATTTGCTGAATACCCACCACGCCAAAAAGCAGCAAGCTTTAGCTTGGATCAGGTAATGGAGAAACTTCAAGAGAACCATAACAAGTAAGCTTTGGTTTATTGAAACTGATAGTTTGATGAAACTGCTAACACGAAAGAGCTCTTAGGAGCTCTTTTTTATGCGCATATCGATGAGTAAATACCAGTCGTGAATATGAGTCACAACAATCAAGCTCACTGCCACTAAATAATTGTAAATTCGTTGTTTTTGCGTCTATCTTATTACGCATAAGGATGTATAAAAACAAGGAATGTTATGTCTGCATGGTTGTGCTTGCTAGTGAACGGATTGAAACACCAGCGAGTTGCAGTATTATCCGCAATGTTATCTTTACCCGTGTTGTCGATGCTCAGTCTCAATACGAATGCCAATGAACAGGCTTTATCAGTTGGGTCGGAAACTTCGCATGCGAACTCTCAAGCTACGTATGTTGGATCTGAAGCTTGTATCGACTGTCACAGCGCAGAAGTGGAAGCGTGGCAAGGTTCTCATCATGATATGGCGATGAAGCACGCGACTGATGAAACGGTATTGGGAGATTTCACCGACCAAACCGTGACTCATAAAGGAAAGCCCAACCGCTTTTTTCGTAAGGGCGATGAGTTTTGGGTCAACATCGAAGGGCCAGACGGACAATTCAAAGATTACAAAATCAGCTATACCTTTGCCTTTGAACCTCTACAGCAGTACATGGTTGAGTTTGAAGACGGACGTGTACAGTTGATTCCTTTCGCTTGGGATTCTCGTACTGAAGATGAAGGCGGCCAACGCTGGTTTCACCTCTATCCAGATACCACCAACACTGATGAATTCTACTGGACCAACAGTGGTCAGAACTGGAACTTCATGTGTGCAGACTGCCACTCAACGAACCTAGAAAAGAACTACGACAGCGCAAGTAATACTTACAACACCACATGGTCGGAGATTAATGTCGGTTGTGAAGCCTGTCATGGCCCTGCGAGTGAGCATGTTGATCAGGCTCAGTTAGCTCAAACGAAGTTAGCAAATAACAAGCTAGCCAAAGCTAATGGTGGGAAGGGTGCCTCAGTCTCGGCACATTATGGTTTTGATCGCGACTTGTCGAAGTCGGTGAAAGAGTGGATCTATCAAGAGGGCAACTCAACCCTTCAACCCAAAGACATCATTCATACCAATCAAGTTCAAACCTGTGCTCAATGCCACAGTCGTCGAACTCAGTTGAATGAAACGGGTGATCACGTAAACGGGTCATTTTTTGATAAGTATCGTCTGAGCTTGATTACCCCTGAGCTTTACCACAGCGATGGTCAAATCTACGACGAGGATTACGTTTACGGATCTTTCTTGCAATCAGTGATGGCAGAGAAAGGCGTCACTTGTACTAACTGTCATGATCCCCATACTGCAGAACTGAAAATTGCCGAAGAAGCTGTGTGCAGCCAATGTCACATTGCCTCTGAATACACGCCTGAAAAGCACACATTCCATGAAGCGAATACCGAGGCTTCACAATGTACCACTTGCCATATGCCTGAAACGACGTACATGGAAGTTGACCCAAGACGTGACCACAGTTGGCATATTCCACGCCCTGATATCAGCCAGCATATTCAAACGCCGAATGTGTGTACTAGTTGTCATGAAGACCAAACTGATCAGTGGGCCGATAAACAGATAGGTGAATGGTTCCCAGACTCTAAGTATCGTAACCAACAACACTTTGCTGTCGCCTTTTATGCGGATTCAATAGGGCACAGAGGTGCAGAGGATGCGTTGGCATACTCGGCTCAGGACTCCAGCTTAAGCAATATCATTCGAGCATCGAGCTTAGAACGTTTGGGCGGCAATACGGGTAAGAATACGCTTATCTCACTAGCAAGAGCGGTGAAACATGATGATGAAATGATCCGTTTGGGCGTTGTGCAAGGCTCGTCTGGTTTTCCGTTCACTGATCGCTGGCAGATTCTGGAGCCACTATTGAAAGACCCTGTATTGTCGATTCGCTCTGAAACCGCAGGTGCTCTTGTGCGTTATTGGGGAGAGATGAACCCTCTGCAGAAAGATCAAATCAAGCCTGCATTGGAAGAGTACATTGAGATACAACAATTCAATGCCGACAGAGGGTTTGGACGTACTAACCTAGGCAACGTTTATCGAGATTTGGGTCAGCATGAAAAGGCGATTGAGTTTTACCAAGGTGCTATCGAGATAGAGCCTTATTTCGAGAACAGTTATGCCAACTTGGCTGACTTGTATCGCGCACTGGACGACGAGCCAAAAGCATTAGCGACACTGAAACAAGGCATTCAAGCTCAACCTAAATCGAGTGTGTTGCCATACAGCGTAGGGTTATCTCTGCTTCGTGTGAAAGATTACGACCAAGCAACCGACTACCTTAAACAAGCCGCGGAAACCGCACAAACTGACCCACAATATTGGTATGTGTACGGCTTGGCTTTAGAGAAGTCTGATGTGCTTGCGGCAAGTAAGTCGTTGCACAAGGCTTACCAATTCAGCCGCAATCCACAACACTTGTACGCACAGTGTGAGATTTTGGCTCGAAATTACCAGAAACCGGGCGCAGCAAAAGCGTTTGAACAATGTGTTTCATCATTGAGCAAAGTGGCGCCACCGGAGGCGATTAACCAATTGAAAGCGATTAGTCAGTAGAAAGCCATTAGCAAGTAGAAAGCTGAGCTGAAGTAAAGCGCCAGAATTGACGTGGCTATGCGCTTATAATTTATGGTGTTTATAACTAATTATCACGTTTATAACTAATAGTTATGGGGCTTGTGGGTAGGATGTACGCAGCCAGATTGAATAAAGGGAAGACCTATGAACCATGCGCAACAAGCAATAAACCAACTGATTGAACAGACAGAGAAAAGTGTTATCGGTCAGAGTCACGTCGTTCGGGCTCTGGTGATAGGGTTATTGACCAATGGCCATGTGCTTCTAGAAGGGCTTCCCGGTACAGCGAAAACGCGCTCGGTGAAGTCGTTGGCGAATTTACTGAATACAAGCTTTGGCCGTATTCAGTTTACGCCCGATCTCCTGCCATCAGATGTGACAGGTACTGAGGTGTACCAAGAGCTAGATGGTAAGCCTCAACTGCATTTCCAACCGGGTCCTATTTTCAACAGCATTGTTCTGGCCGATGAAGTGAACCGTGCTCCAGCCAAGGTGCAAGCGGCACTACTTGAAGCGATGGCAGAAGGGACGATAACCGTAGGTGGCCAAACTCACATCCTTCCAGACTTGTTCATGGTGTTGGCGACTCAAAACCCGGTTGAACAAGAGGGCACGTATCCGCTACCTGAAGCGCAAATGGACCGTTTCATCATGAAAGTAACGGTCGACTACCCAGAAGACGAAGCGGAGCGTGACATCATTCGATTGGTGCGTAGTGAAGAGCTAGGCAGTGAGACGAGTTCAGAACTGGTCACCCCACAGCATATCGAACCTGAATTGGTACTTGAAGCTCGTCGCCAACTTCCTGATATTGCGGTTTCTGATTTAGTCGAGAACTACATTGTGGCCTTGGTGATGGCGACTCGTAAGCCAGAGCGTTACCCAGAATCAAACTTGTCTAAATGGATTGAGATTGGTTCAAGCCCACGAGCGTCAATCTCATTGGATAAATGTGCTCGCGCTTATGCTTGGCTACAAGGGCGTGACCACGTCACGTTAGATGATGTACGTGCAATGTTACCTACCGTATTAGGTCATCGATTCTCATTGTCTTATGACGCATTGGCCGATGGTGTGGACCATCAAAGAGTGGTTGAAGAACTGCTTGATAATGTTGAGATCGGATAACTAGGGGGCGTCATGGCGAAGCCAACACAAGCTCCCAAACCGCAAGGCCTTGATCCACGATTATACTGTGATTACTCAAGGTTAGTGCGAATACAGGCTCAAGCTGAGTCGTTTTCTCTGTTGCCTCATCTAAAGGCGGGCAGTGTACTGTCGGGGAGACATAATTCTCTGTTCCGTGGTCGAGGTTTGAACTTCGAAGAATTACGCCATTACCAATTGGGTGATGATATCCGTAATCTGGATTGGAAAGTTACGATGCGAACGGGGAAGCCTCATGTTCGCAGCTATACCGAAGAGAAAGATCGTAATGTGATTATCTGTGTCGATCAGCGCAGTTCGATGTTCTTTGCTTCTCAAAACACCATGAAATCCGTTGTGGCAGCCGAAGTCGCAGCATTGTGTGGATGGCGAGTGCTGAAAGACGGTGACCGTGTTGGCTTTGTTTTAGCCTCACACCAAAAGCTCTTTCATACCAAAGCGCAGCGTTCTCAATCTGATTTATTAGCCCAGTTAAAGCATCTTACCAAGGCTAATCAAAGCTTAGACGTGAGTGTGAGTGACAGCGAGGGTGTTGGGTTTAATCAGTGGATTGAACTGATTAAACGAATGAGACTCAAGCAGTCGACCTTAATTTTTATTAGCGATTGGCGTGACTGCCAAGAACAACACCTTGACCGACTCAAGCAACTTCAACAACACAATGACATCCTAGCCATTATGGTGACTGACCCCTTAGAGCAATCACTGCCTCAAGACCTTGCGAGTGCAAATTGGGTGGTGGGTGATGGTCGCTTTCAGCTCAATCTTGATAGCCAATCTAAGGTCAACCTTGCGAGCGAGAGCCTTGCTCAAAAAGCAGCACTCCAAAAACAATCCCTTGCTAAATTGATGGCGATGAAAAACCTCCCTTATATCGAATTAGACACGTCTGGTAATCATATTTCACAGCTTCAAAAACTAGTGGGAGGGCGTTAAATGGCCGTTGAACATACGCCTCCTAGCACTTATATCCTTCGTGAACTGCATGATGTCACGATTCCCGACAGCGTGAGCTGGGTTCCCCAAACGATCGGTTGGAAGATCCTCGGCGTTGCCTTGTTATTGGCCGCGTTCTATCTGGCTTATCGCTTGGCGCTAAAGTGGTGGAATAATCGTTATCGCAAAGAAGCGCTCAAAGAGCTTATGGTATTGGATGCACGAGACAAAAACTCAACCGAGCGAACTTTCAAGATACTCAAGGTGGTGCTTCGTTACCTAGACAGCAGCAATGCAAAGTTGTTTGGTCAATCTTATGTCAACCGCTTGAATGCTTATCTACCTGTTAGTGCTGGCACGAGTGCAAACAGCAATGCATTCTTTGCCGATGAAGTATCGGGGTTATGGATGCAAAGCTTAACTGACCCTAAGGTGCGTTTAACTTTTGAACAGCGTTTAGAGGTGATTCAAACCGCGATGATGTGGCTAAAACTTCATAAACCAAGTGTACAAGCAAGACCAGAGGTACAAGCGAAATCAGAGGGGCAAGATAATGTTTGATAGTTTATCTGCCAGCTTTGAATTCGCGCACCCATTGTGGTTTATCGCACTGCCTTTGCCTTTACTCGTTTACTTTGCCGTACCTGCTTATCGCACCAAACAAATGGCGATCAAGGTGCCATTTTTCAGTGAGCTGGTTGAAGCGATTGGTGAGGCGCCATCCGAAGGGGCAAGCCAATTAACACCAAGCTGGTGGCAACGCACCACGCTTATTATCACTTGGGTACTCGTGGTTTGCGCGTTAGCGAAACCAACCATCTTAGGTGAGCCACAAGTTCGTGAACAATTAGGTCGCGATGTGATGGTGGTAGTTGATTTGTCTGGCTCAATGGCTGAACAAGACTTTACTTCTCAACAAGGGGATAAAATCTCTCGTTTAGATGCAACCAAAGACGTGTTGGCTGATTTTGCCAAAACTCGAAAAGGTGACCGACTCGGTTTGATCCTGTTTGGTGACGCTGCGTTTGTGCAGACACCATTTACAGCTGACCAAGAGGTATGGCTTGAACTACTTAACCAAACCGATGTGGCGATGGCAGGGCAGAGTACGCACTTAGGCGATGCCATTGGCCTTGCGATCAAGGTGTTTGAACAGAGTGAGAAGCAGAGTGCAGCAGTTCAAGATTCAAATATTGATACGAACGCAAAAGAGAAAGTAGTGATTGTGCTGACCGATGGTAATGACACTGGAAGTTTTGTAGAACCTATCGATGCGGCTAAAGTGGCTAAGGCGAAAGGTGTTCGTATTCACGTTATCGCCATGGGTGACCCGCAAACCGTGGGAGAAGTGGCTCTGGATATGGAAACCATCAAGCGGGTGGCGCAGGAGTCTGGTGGTGAAGCCTTTGAAGCACTTAACCGCGACGAACTGACTAAAGCTTATGCTCAAATTGGTGAGCTAGAGCCGCAGTTGTATGAGAGTACGACTTATCGTCCTAAGCAGGGGTTACACCATTACTTAATGGCGACTGTCGTTGTGATGTATTTGACTGCGTTTAGCTTGGCGACAATCCGTAGAAGATCGCTTTTGGTTTTATCAAAGAAAAATTTGAAAGGAGAGAACAATGCCTGATTCTCTCATGTTGCAACAGTTTTTTACTCAGTTTCACTTTATCCGACCTTTGTGGTTGTTGGCCTTTATTCCGATGTTCTTCCTGTTATGGATTCGTTGGAGAGAAGAGACTAAGCCAACGTGGAAAGACATTCTTCCTGCACATTTACGCGATGCATTGACCATTGGGGAAACCGGTTGGCGCAAGCAACTACCACTGAAGTTATTGATGGTTATTGTGACCATCGCCATCATTATTTGTTCGGGCCCAACATGGCAACGTGAAGCATCGCCTTTTGGTGAAGATAAAGCATCGATGTTAGTGGTGCTTGATAACAGTGAATCCATGCTGGCTAAAGACTTACCACCGAGTCGCCTGGAACGTTCTAAACAGAAAATTAGAGACTTACTCGCAGCGCGTAAGGGCGGTAATACGGGTTTGGTTGTGTATGCAGGCAGTGCCCACGTTGCGATGCCTGTGACTCAAGACAGCAAGGTATTCGAACCGTTTCTAGCGGCTATCACACCTGACATCATGCCGGTATCAGGTAAGTCAGCAGAAGAAGCGTTGCCACTTATCAATCAGCAATTGTCTGGTGAGTTAGGCTCGTCAGTGTTGTTGGTATCAGATGGTGTTAACCCAGGTACCATCAGAGCGTTCGAAAGCTTCTTTAAAGATAACCCATATCAGTTGCTCATTCTAGCGGCAGGAAATAGCAATGTGGTGAGCGATAACCCAGTCGATCTCGATTCATTGCGTAGCCTAGCGAGCAAGACGGGTGGACGACTGATCGAAGTGACCGTTGATAATTCCGATATTCAACAGCTCAACAACGCGGTTGAAAGAAACATGCAACTCAACGGTGAGTCTTCAATGCCTTGGAAAGACATGGGATACGGACTGCTTATTCCAATGGCGATTATCATGCTGTTGTGGTTTAGAAAAGGGTGGTTGGTTCAATGGTGTGTGGTTGGCGTTTTGATTACAGGTAGCGTGTATTCTCCGAACACTTTGGCGAAAACGGTCAGTTTAACTGCTGACAAGCCAGTGGTTGAAGAGTCCGTGACCGTTTGGGATAAAACAGCCCAATGGTGGTGGGATTTATGGCTGACGCCTGATCAACAAGGGCAACGTTTATTGAATCAAAAGGAATACCTTGAAGCCGCTAAGCATTTTAAGGACCCAATGCGAAAGGGCGCGGCTTATTACTATGCTCGTGATTTTAAGTTAGCTCACAGTGCCTTTTTACAAACCAAAACCGATTATGGTTTGTATAACGCCGCAAGTGCTTTAGCTCGACAGCGTGAGTACCTTGCTGCTCGCGATCTATTGAAATCACTGAGTGAGAAGCCCGATCTATCTCCAGAACTGAAAGCCGATATAGAAAATAACTTAGCGGTTCTGAGTGGCATTGTCGAAGAGGTTAATCGCACCAGTGAAAGCCAATCAGGCACCACAGATGGACCTGAAGAATCTTTAGAATTGAATGACGATCAGCCGCGGACGGGAGATGGTGCGGAAGAAGAAACAGTAGCGGAATTAATGCTGAAAGAAACACTTAACGCCAATGAAATTTTGGGTAGCCAAGAGCTTGCAGATAAATGGCTTAAGCGCGTAGAAGCCGATCCTAAGTTTTTCTTGAAATCCAAATTCCAAATTCAGTTGAGAGATCCTGCGCCTTCGCTCGAACAGATGCGAAAACAAGAGCAGACGCCAAAACAGGAGCAAACACAATGAGTCGATATGATTTAGCTCTTGAAGCACTTCAAGCAAAGGTAGGGCGCTCAGAGTTCGTTAAACTAACGAGGACCTTGCTTGTGTCGATGGTTCTATTAATTAGCAATGTTTTCCCTACTCTTGCATCTGCGGCTGATATCTATGATCTGCAGAAGAGTGGTGATGTCGAATTGATTGCTTGGATAGGGGGAAAACCAAAGTCAGGCGATAAAATAACACCAGCGAAAGTCAGCGTTAATGAACAAGTGATTCTGACTATTGAGGTAGCGACTCCTCGTTGGCTAACCGGTGGTACACGAATTGGCAGCCTCGAAATCCCTAATGTGATTGCTAAGCAGCGCAACCAACTGGCGACGAACTATACTGAAAGAGTGGATGGCACGACATGGTCACGCCAGCGTTGGGAAGTGACACTCTATCCGATGACATCGGGCGAGTTTGTGATTCCGACGGTACCTGTTCGTGTTCAAGTATCAGCTCCTGATGGATCAAACGTTGGCGGCACGCTTTACACGCAGCCGATTAAGTTTGAAGCCTCACTACCTTCTGGTTTATTAAGCGACGAGTCGCCTTGGTTTTCTGCGACAGACGTGGATGTTGAACAACAATGGCAGCGTTCAAGTGAAGACTTAAAAGTGGGTGATGCGGTTACACGAACAGTGACAATCAAAGCGAAAGACAGCTTGTCTGTGTTACTGCCCAATGTGTTGACCAATGAATCGACTCAGCAATATCAAGCTTACCCTCAGCCTAATCGTTTGGATGACACACAAGAACGTGGTGACTACCGTTCGAGTCGCGTTGAAGAGACGGTTTATGTGATTCAGCAAGGTGGCGAATTCACCTTGCCGGAGTTTATGTTCCAATGGTGGGACAGCAAAAATCAGCGTCTTGAAAGCGTGGTGATAAAAGGCGAAGTGTTTGAAGCAAAACACACACTCCAATCCTTTATCAAAGCTTACATGTCTGTCTTTATTAGCGTTGGTTTGGCTTTGGTGTTGTGTATTGCATTCGTTGTTTCCTTGAAGCGCTATTATAGAAACCGCCCGACACCAAGTTGGCTAGTATTACGTCGTTTGCTTAAGCAAGGTAATTGGTCAGCATTGAGAACCTTTATCTATCGTGAGTTGCGAGCTCAGACGACTCAGCTAGAACTGGGTAAAGCGCAACTTGGTAAATTGAATGGAGAGAAGCGCTGGATAGAAGACAGTAACTCCCTTCAGCAAGGGCGAGAAGATAAAAGCGTATTTACTCGTTTGTGGAAAGGGTTACGTGACTTACCCAGTGACAAATCAAACTCAAGCAATTCTCGTTCGATTTTTAAACGCTTGAAAATTCCTAAAGCCTTGCCAGACTTAAAAGATAGAACTAAGTAGCAAACTTTAGTTATTCGCATCGAACAAAATCGGCAGGTTCTCTACTATAGGGAACCTGCCTCTTTAATATGGAACTGTATGAAAAGTACCGAACTCAATTTAATTCCTATATTTGTCGCAATTTATGAAGAGCAGAACTTATCAAGAGCTGCTAATCGTATGGATATAAGCCAGCCTGCCGTGAGCAAAGCGCTTGCAAGGCTTCGTGATATTTATGACGAGCCACTGTTTCACCGAACCACATCTGGCGTAGAGCCAACCACATTCGCTATTGATATCTATCCTGCAATGGCCGCTGCGCTTAAGAACTTTACTTCTACCTTATCGGCTTCAAGAGATTTCGATCCTAAAACATCAAATCGTATTTATTCTATCGCTTGCGTTTCCGCGGCAAGTTATGAAATGGTGCCAAGAGTCATGCAGTTGATTAGCCAAGCTGCGCCTAATATCGCGTTAGAAGTTCACCCTCTATTTACCGAAGATTATGAATCGGATTTGAGGCTTCAAAGACATGATGTAATCATTGATATGACGCCAAGAGGAAGAACCACGCTCAAGCACGAGGTCGTTTCTAGAGAGGAGCTGGTGGTGGTGTGCCGTTCAGATCACCCAACGATTGGCGATACTATCGATATGGAGCAATTCCTTTCTCTTGATCACGTGGTGGTATCACGCTGGCATGCACGTAAAAGCTTATTAAGTTCGGAACACTTCAGTGACTTGGAAAAGCGAAAAATTGTGTATCGAGCAGCCGGCGTTGTCGAGATGCTCCCCGTGATTGAGAACTCTGACGCTATTGGTATGCTTCCTATGTCATCGGTTCGATGTTTCTCTGAGAAATATAATGTAAGAACACTGCCTTTGCCCTTCGAGTTAGAAGACCTCAATATGTGTATGATTTGGCACCCAAGCCGCACTAACGAACCAAGCCATAAGTGGTTGCGCGCAAAGATCAAAGCGGCAGCAAAAGACATATCAAGTTAGGTCTTAAAAGACATCTCTATGGAAAGTATTTACTCGAGTAGCCGTTATTCCTGAGCATTAACATGCCGTCGTTTATCTAAGATTTAATAACTGAAAATTAAAGGAGCCGCTTATCTGTTTCGACTGAATCAGTCAGAATTGGATAAACGGCTCCTTTATTGAGTTGGTGCTGGTTCGAAATCTAGATCGCGAAACCTTAGAGATTGAGTCTACTCAGTGATCTCTTGAAGTACCTCTCCAATAGACCCACTTGGTTGAGTGATACCCAATTTATTGGAAAGCGTTGGTGCAATGTCGTATGGCGTGATTGGACGGGAAACCTTCTTAGCATCCACATCATAGCCCGCGAAGATAACCGGGACATGTGTGTCGTATTTCCAAGGTGAACCATGAGTCGAGGCAATTTGAAGGCCTTCCATGTCGTTAATGTAGCTACGTGGAGCAAATACCACATACACATCGCCAGAACGAGCAGGGTGGTAGTTGTTCTTAATGAGCTGCATCACATGAGTATCAGGCACTCGGTTTGCCGCGATATCACTGCTTGATACGGCAAACGCAACGCCTTTCACTTTTGCTATCTCATCCGCAATCGCTTCTTGAACCTTCGCGAGATCAAGTTTCTTTTCGGCGATCAAATCGTGATTTAGATAGATGTAAGGTTGAGCATACAGTCGAATCGCATCTTTGGATAAACCAAACTCATCTTTTAATCGTTTCTCTACGCCACTCGATAGTAGTGTGTCTTTATTGAAGTATTGAGCTTGATTGAAGCCAAGCGCATTTGCCGCAGGTGAAGATTCAGGTACACCATGATCGGCAGACAAGACAATTAATGTGTTCTTTAGACCGACTTGGTTATCGACGGTTTTAAGGAGTTTGGCGATCGTCTTATCAAGTCGAATGAGATTGTCTTCTGTCTCTAAACTTTCAGGACCGTACAAGTGCACCACATAGTCGTTTGATGAGAAACTCACAGACAGGTAATCGGTCACGTCGCCTTGGCCTAACTTCTCTTGCATCAACAGTGTGCTTGCGAAGTTCTCGGTGATTTCATCGCCAGCCGGGCTAACGGTTAGCGTTGTGCTGTAGTATTTGTAGCTAGCAGGGCCGTATGGGTGAGGGAAGGTGCGTTGGAAATCACCGAGCTTCACCTTGTGGTCCGTGCTGTGCTCTTGCAGTGTGTACTCTTCACGTGGTAACGAAAGTTCCCATTTCTGTTTAGAGTATTGGGCTGCAATTTCTTTTTCATTCCAACGAGATACCCAAGCTGGATACTCGTCGTAGTAATAGTTACTAGTGACAAATTCAGACTGTGCCTTCGAGAACCAGAAGGCTTTGCCGCTGTGTCCCGCTAATGAGATTGCGCCGCGGTCTTTAACAGAAACACCGAACACTTTCGATTTGCCACTATTGGAAATCGTCAGCTCGTCACCAAACGTGGTGGCCAGTATTGGCTCTGGAGAGCGGCCATCACCTTGTGCTGTTTTTTGTGTTGGGTCGATCTCAGTTGCTTTGTCGACACCCGCGCCTGAAGTCAGCATCTTGTAATTGCCGTCTTCTACGTTATACACCAAACGTTCTTCACTGCGGTCATACCAAACATTACCTACCATGCCGTGAACACTCGGCGGAGCGCCGGTTGCAAGCGACACATGACCGACAATAGTTTCTGTGTTGCCGTGCTGGTAGTTCGCATTGGTGTAGTAAGTACCATCATCCATTAGGTAACGAAATCCACCTTCACCGAAGTTGTGCTTGTAGCGTTCGATAAGGTCTGCACGCAGGCCATCTACCGTGATTTGGAGGACTAGATCGGGTTTGTCCGCAGCTGATGCTGGGAAGGCACAGAGTAACGCGAGTGTAAGTCCTGAAAGCTTGGTGTATTGCATAGAGTGTCCTTATTCGATGTAATTTCGCTATTCAAAATGACATGGATTGGTCACTGAACAGAGGCTGTCCTTTGTTCAGCGACCATGGGGTGTTTTGCTAGTTTACGTCCTTCACTAGGCGTAGGCCCATATCAGACATGGTGATCGATTGACTGGCAAAGTCACGGCGGTAACTTTCTGATTCATCTTCATCGTATGCAAAACTGCCACCGCGTACCGATTTGTGTGATAAACCGACATCACTGTGTTTCGAGTTGTTAGGATTGTCTGTTGGACCGTATCGGTAGAAAGTGTCATCGAAGGCATCGATAACAAACTCACCCACGTTACCTGTCATATCATATAAGCCTAGCTCATTTGGTTTCTTTAGCCCGACAGGATGCGCGCTATTTTTGGAATTTGCTGAGTACCACGCAACATCATCTAAGTTGTTGGAACCACTGTAAGTATAACCTTTGCTTTTATTGCCACCTTTCGCAGCAAATTCCCATTCAGCTTCTGTCGGAAGGCGGTACTCTTCGCCCGTTAATTCATTCAACTGCTCAACGAAATAGTTCGCTTGCTGCCAACTTAGGTTATTGACCGGAACTTGTGGGTTTTGGAAATAACTGAGAGATGAACCCATCACCGATTCGAACAATTCTTGAGTCACCTCAAACCTCGCAATATAGAAACTATCTACAGTTATATCTCGTGCTGGTTGTTCTGCTTTGGTTGCTTCAGGGTTGTTTGAACCCATGGTGAACGTACCGCCTTCAACTAACACCATCTCTTGGTCAATTTGTTGGGCGATAGGGTGTGTAGGCACGCTCGCACAACCGCTCAGGAAAATAGTCATGGTGACGCTGCTGATCGCCGCTAATTGTTTGTAATTGAAAAATTTCATCACGTGCCTCGAATGTTCGAAATAGGAGGCAATTTTAACGTTTAAGGTCATTCCTATTGGTTATAAAGGGTATAACATGCCACAAGCTGAAATAGGAATTATGATGGGAACAAGACACTAAGATAGGTAGGTAAATCATGCACATTACTCAAGGTCCACAATACAACGGTAAAGCCTCTAAGCGCTTACATGTGATGGCTAAGCCGATTGGCGCAGCGTGCAACATTGACTGTAAATATTGTTATTACCTAAGTAAGCAAGATTTGTTGGAGTATAAGAAAGGCAGTTCTCCAAGAATGGATGATGAGACGTTAGAGACTTACATCCGACAATACATCGAAGGTCAAAATACCCCTGAAATCATATTCTCATGGCAGGGTGGTGAACCTACCATGCTAGGTTTAGCGTATTTCGAACGTGTGGTTGAGCTACAGAAAAAGTATCAGCCGGAAGGTGTTTTGATTTCAAACGACCTACAAACCAACGGCACACTGCTGAATGATGATTGGGGCCGCTTCTTAGCAAAGAATAACTTCCTGATCGGGTTGAGTATTGATGGCCCTGAAATGCTGCACAACGCGTATCGTGTCAACAGAGCAGGCCGTGGCACATTTAAACAAGTGATGGCGGCTGCAGAGTTGCTGCATAAACATCAAGTCAAATTCGCAACCCTAACCTGTGTGAATAACCTCACCAGTCAAAATGCATTAGAAGTGTATCGCTTCCTGCGTGATGTGGTGAAGTCTCCTCAAATGCAGTTTATTCCTATCGTTGAACAGAAAACCTTTAGAACCGTTGCACCACAAACGTCTCAAGTGAGTGAACAACTTAAGCAAGGTGACAAGCGTCTGATCCCTGGCCATAAAGATTCGATCATGGAATCGTGGTGTGTGTCGGATCTGGCTTGGGGTAATTTTCTGATTGCTGTGTTTGACGAGTGGGCGAAGCACGACATCGGTAAAGTGTTCGTTCAGTATTTTGAAGCGAGCTTAGAAACGTGGATTGGTCGCCCGAACCCGCTTTGCACTTTGAACGAGATCTGCGGCAAAGGCCTAGCGATGGAGCCTAACGGTGACGTTTTCTCGTGTGACCACTATGTCTACCCAGAATATAAAATTGGCAACATCCACCACGACAAGCTTGATGACTTGGCGTACAGCGCGCCACAACAAAAATTTGGTTTCGCTAAATCACGCACATTGACCAGTCAATGTCAGCAATGTGACTACAAGTTTGCTTGTCATGGTGAGTGCCCTAAAAACCGCTTTATCAAAACTCGTGCCGGTGAACCGGGTCTGAACTACTTATGTGCGGGTTGGCACAAGTTCTTTTCTCACGTTGATAAGTCGATGGCTTACGTCGCTCGAGCGATGGGGCACCCAGTTGCTCATGGTAAATTCAGCGATTCGGTCATGACGGCTCGTCGAGCAGAACAGGCGCAACAAGCTACGTTCGAGACCAAGTTTTAAGTCAAGTTCTAGGTTCAGAGTTATCGATCCTAACGAAATTTAATCAGATATGAGTCTAGGGACAGGCTAAGTTCTCCAGCTTAAGGTAATACTATGATCAAGAAGACTTTAGCGACTGCGGTTGCTTTATTTATTTCAACGTCCGCATTGCTATCAACGTCTGCTATGGCAGCCAATGGCGTTCAAGAAACCGTTGATGCGCCAGCGCAAAATATCAATCAAGTACTTGAAATGACGGACACTCAAACCCGTATTCAACAATTGTCTTACATGGCGCAAGATCAGAATCAATCTATCGAGAACCGTACAGGTGCACTGCAAGAGCTAGCGACATACCCAAGCCAAAATGCGTTGGTGGCGGTTGCTAGAGGCTTAAAAGATCAAAACCCTGAAGTTCGTGAGGCGTCGGTTATCGGTTCTGAACCTTACCAACTTGAGCATCGTTGGGCATTAGTATCACCACTATTAAAAGACAGCGATACCATGGTTCGTCACACGGCAACGTCAAACCTGATTCGTGACTTTAATGTTTTAGATGATCAGCAAAAAGCACAAATTGAACCACCAGTAAAAGAGTTGATTAGCTTCTTGGAAACGCAAGAATCTGAAAAATTCCAACTATTGTTTGCTGATGTACTTCGTTGGCACAATGAGTGGGATAAGGCGGAAACGGTTTATCTAGAGCTTATTAAAACGCATCCAAAAGAGCCACAAGTTTGGTTGAGCTATGCCGATAATTTCCGTGCACAGAATAAAGACCAGCAAGCGGTTGAAGTGTTGGATCGTGGTTTGAAGAGCGTACCAGAAAATGCAGCTATGCATTACTCTAAATCTCTGACTCTAGTTCGCCTTGAAGACAAGAGCGCGGCGGCGAATGAGATTGAAGTGGCAGCTAAGCTAGCGAAAGATAATAGTTATTACTGGTACCTCAATGGGGTTTTACAAGAAGAGTTGGATATTGATAAGTCGACCCAATCTTTTGAAAAAGCGTACCTGATTTCTGGCTCTCCAGAGCAGCTATACGCAGTATGTGATATTTATGTACGCTACGGTAATGAGAAAACGGACGAATGCTTGGTAGAGCTTTCAAAAGTTGCACCGGGTTACGTAATTGATCAGCTGAAAGAGAAGCGAGTGGCGCCAAGCTCATAAACCTTGTATGAGTAAATAGAGAAGCTGCTAATGAAAAGCCAGTCGAAAATGTTTTGAAGTGACCCCATAAGGCCTGAGTTCGATATTCTATCGGAGTCAGGCCTTATGAGGTCACTTTTATACGTTTCGTATTGTAGTACTCTATGTATTGTTTTAATTGGCTCTATCAGAGCATCTTCAAAGCTTTGGTTGTAATATATCTCTGTTTTGAGTAAAGCAAAAAAGTTTTCAGCAACCGCATTATCCAAGCAGTTACCTTTTCTCGACATGCTTTGCGTTAACTCACTCTCCGCTACCTTTTTCTGATACTGTCGATGACGATATTGCCAACCTTGATCGCTATGTATAATTGGCTTTGAGTTGGGTTTAAGTGTTGATATAGCTTCTGTCAGCATATTCGTGACAAGCGGCAAGCAGGCATTTTTTGCCACCTTATATGCAACCGATTCTGTAGTAAGCAAGTCGACAACGGGAGATAAGTATACTTTCTGCTCTTTGACTTCGAACTCCGTGACATCAGTTACCCACTTTTCCTCTACATTGAATATATCCATTCCATACTCATTTTAGATTTCTCAAATTTCAAGCCACCACAACAGTTGCTCATATACTTACTGAAGAAAGACCCTGCATAATATTAAACCGTTACAGCTAACCTCAATAAGTGTAAATACCATGCGTGGTACCACTAGGGAACTACTATAGGTTACATCCACATTATTCATATGTAGCAAACAAGGGTTTAAATGAGTAATTAAGTCTAAAGACAGAGTTGCCTCATTACTCGAAGCCTCCCTCGCAAAATGTTGTAATAATTATGTTTATTAATAATTAAACTAGCGTTGTTAATCCAAATAATAATAGGTAGTAAGTGCTTTATTTCAAATTTAGTATTTAATAGCGAAAATACTAAATAACCATAACTATGTAGGTTGTAATGAAAAGCAATCCTGTTTCTGTTCTTAACGGTAAAATGTCTGGGCTACGATATGGTCCTTTATCAAAGTTAGAAGTTACTCACGAATTAGGTCGATTTGTAGAGGTAATGTCTAAATGTAATCAACGAAGTGAGCTGAACATAGCTTCGTTTTTACACTGGATAAAACCAGCGGTAATTCATAGGCAATATAAGTTTTTAAAATTACCTAGCGATGTCGAATTTACAGGATACATTATTTGGGCGTGGGTTGATCAATTAACGCTATCTAATTATATGACTCGACCTAGGTTCTCACTGAAGCCAATGAATTGGAACGAAGGGAGCAACTTAATAGTTGTGGACTGGTTTGTAGAGAAAAATAAGATAAGCCAGTTAAAAGAACTGTACAAGTTTTTCTTATCATCTACGAATCTTACTCTTGGTGAGGTGAATATTTGCATTCGGGATACTCAAGGAAATATAATTAAAACAAACAAACGGGGTCTGTATGGGTATTGAACTACTGAAAACATATAAGCTAGTTGGAACGCATAACACTCCGAGTGTAGGCAATTACTTACCAGAAGAGTCCTTTGTTCCATTTGATGCTTATAAATTAAAAGAAACCGAAGTTGTTTGGATTAATAGAAATCTAATTGAAGAATACAACATAGCGTTTGATGAAAGTTTTCTTAAAGGCGAGTTGATTGATAATTTTAGCTACGTATCCAAAGGATATGCTAAGAAACAAAGATTGGAAACTAATGATAAAAAACAGTTCATGGCAGATCAATATGGTTCTAGACATGAGGTGTGCAACGGTGGTAGCGCTAGATGCGGATTAAATGGGCATTTTCAAATTAAAGGTATAGGGCCCAACCCTTTAGTCGCTACGAATATGTCTGAAAGTCACTCACATGGTAAATTATTTATTGATGAGGCTATTAGTGAAGCGATTTGGGGCGAAATTTGTCATAAGCATTTACCTTACGGAGCAATACGAACGTTAGCCATTATCAAGACCAATACAAAGCATAAATTTGGATATTTAGATGAAGCCCCCCACAAGCACTGTGCTTTAGCAATAAGGGAAGTTTCAGTACGTCCCGCACACTTTGAGCGATGTACATTTTTCTGGCCAGCGGTGAATTATAGTTATCTTCGTGATAATGACGCTAATCGTGTGAGGAAGGCTTTACCTTACCTATCCAAGTTTCTGCTAGGTGGGGGCGAGGATGCGTCACTTAGTGATGCTTTCAATAAAATGATCGATCGACTGGCCTACCAGATTGCAGCATCGAGAGTTAAAGGTATTCCACATGGCTCTTTAACGAGCTCGAATATATCGGTTGATGGCCGATTTTTGGATTTTGGCACTATAACAGCCGTACCCGATTTCGGTAACTATGTACTGGCAAGTGGTGTCGGGGCAGTATGGGATGACCATGCGCTCATCGAATCCTGGCTCGTTAACTTCATTGATACTCTTAATCATTACTCGAAGGGCGACTTAACTCCAACTCAAGTTCGAGAGCATTCGTTTGGGTTTGCAAGGTTACTTGATGAATATGAGAACAAGTTTTTGTTAATTGAGCTAGGGATTAAAGAACATTCAGGTTCTAATTTACATCAAGCGGGTCGTTTGAAAGAGCGGTTAAAAAGTGAGGATCGTAAGGTGATTACTCGTTTTAATGATCAAGAATTTCGAGAGATCGTTTTAATAGAAGCAAAGAAACTTGGTCTTGATGTTAAGTCTGTTGAGTTCCCTTTACGAGATACGAAATATTCATCATTTTCCATGCTTCAAGGGCACTTGAATACTAAGTACGACTATCAAACTGTTAGCCACCTTGTTAATTGTTACTTAGTGTAAGTGATATAGTTATGATTGATGTAATTGAATTGATTTTAATAGCAACATCTTTGTTCTCGTTTATTACAACCTTAGTTTTATTTGGGTGTTATAAACTGAAAAAATCGAAGTCTAAAAATAGTAATGACCCGACAGTTTCGGTCTTTTTACCTTTCTATAATGAAAACGAAGAACACCTAGTTTGTGCACTAAACAAGCTAAACGATCAACATTATTCAAGCAAAATACAGGTGGTTATTGTTGATGATGGCTCTACAAATAACGCAATCAGCAGAGTTAAATGGTGGGTTGATAATACAGAGATGAACCATGACTTCCAAATAATAGAAAGGCCAGTAAATGGTGGTAGAAAAGGCTTCGCTTTAGATCATGTACTCGACCTTGATGTCGCCACTGGTGATGTTTATGTTGTGGTAGATAGTGATACTTATATCGAACCCAATGGGATCTATGAGTTGGTAACCAAGCTTTGGTCTGATGAAAAGTACGCTGCGGTTTGTGGATATATTACACCAGAGAATCACGAAGATAGTTTTATAGGGAAATTGCAACACTATGAACATATCAGCTTCTATGGAGCGATAAGAGCAGCGCAAGATAAGTTGGGTTGTGTACCAGTACTAGCGGGTGCATTTGTTGCTCATCGAGCTTCTGTAGTGAAGAAGTTAGGGGGCTGGAGCGAGTGGTTAGTCGAAGATATAGCGTGGTGCTGGAAAGCGATATCAAACGGCTATCGCACGGGATATGCGCCTAAAGCAAAGGCAACAACGCAATGTCCAACGGACGCAAAAGGTTTATTTAATCAACGGAGGCGCTGGGCTCGTGGCCGAGTTGAAGCTTATACAGAAACATGGAAGACGCATTGGGTAGCAGGTCTATGCGCATCCCCTTGGTTTCTATTGACTGCGGTACAGTACATATTTCCATCTAGCATTATTTTATTTGGCTTTATGGTTGCTTTGGGAGTTTGGATTCCCATTGTAATCGGTGCTGCCAATATGATGATTTATTTTTTACTAGTGCAGTCCTATATAAAAGATTTTGATTTATCTAGTGATTTATCAAACCGGCAAATATTTAAAGCACCAATATATTCAGCCTTGCTAGAGTCTATAACATGGCTTCCAAATTTACTTGGTTATTCAGATGAGATTTTGGGCAAAAAAAAAGGCTGGTTAACAAGATAGTTTCTATGAGCGCAGTACTCTTTACTGTATTTAATATAAGGAAGTAACTTATGTATAACTTAAATGTTGAAGAAATTTCAATGGTTGATGGTGGTGGTGATGGGAATAGCAGTAGTTACCCAGCTTCTCCTCGTGCAATAAGACAAATGTCAGGACCTCAAGGTGATTGGGGGAGAGGTGTACTATGTGGAATGGCTGTTTCAGCAGCTGGAGCCGCTGTAGCATCATTGAGTGCTGGCACTAGTGCAGCCGCTGCTGCTGCTGCTGGCGCATCATTCGGTGGTGCGGTTTGTGGCCGAAACTAACTTGAATATATTGTTTAGGATAGTTTATGTTATCTCAATAGTTACTCTTGGCTATACCGTTGGTGAAGTAGCTTTCGCTTCTGAGTTAGATTCGTATTTTAGAATGACTATTTTTATTTCATTTCTAATAACGGTGCTAATGGCAAAGAAATTCTATTCTTAGATATAATTACTGGGCTGTTTATGCCCAGTTTATTTAGTAGAGTATTCCTTTATGAACGATATTATAAACTTGGCTTCTGCACACAAATTACTATATGTTAATTGGGCTTTGACTAATGCTTGTAACTATAGTTGTGCATATTGTCATGATGATCTTAATTCTGGTAATATTATCCCCCCGGATGATGAGCGTTTAATTATTTTTATCAATAATATGATAAATAAATCAAGGTTGTACAATAGGGTTCTATATGTTGAGTTTGGTGGTGGGGAGGTGACTCTCTTCCGAAGTTTCGAGTTGGTCATAAAAAAGATATATGACAGCGAAGGTTTTGTTACTATTATTTCAAATGGTTCAAAAAAAGTTTCATGGTGGCGAAACAATGTCAAATACTTGTCTGGAGTGAGTCTTAGCTATCATATTGATGACATCAAGAGCGAATCCCATTTTATTGAGGTATCTAAAGTTCTTGAAGCTTCTCAAACGACGCGTTTCCATGTCAATGTCATGATGGTTCCAGAGCGATTTGATGATTGCTTAGAGTTTGCAAATCGGCTAAAACAAGAAGTTCGTTGCTCTATTGCTTTACAACCACTTTTTGAAGGCTTTGGACATGGTGGGATTACTAATAAGTACCCATATACGACCAAGCAAGAGCAAATAATGAAAGACTTCCGAGGGCGACCAGAGCTCAAAAAGCTTCCTCCAGCAATGGCTGAGTTAGAAGTAAACTATGCAGATGGCAAAACCGAGAATCTATCTACTTTTGACTTGATTGCCAATGATCAAACTAATTTTGTTGGTTGGGATTGTTATGCAGGTATTGATAGCTTAGTCGTTACGTTTAGTGGTGATATTTATCGTTCTTGGTGTATGCAAGATGGCCCCATTGGCTCTATTTATGATAAAAATATTGAGCTTCCTACCAACCCAACCAAGTGTAGAACTAAAATTTGTCAATGCGGTGTCGATTTGTCGGCGAAAAAAGTGAATACAAAGTTGATTTCAAACAAGCAACAAGAAATTGCTGTGATACAGCTTTAGCATCGTTTGTTAAGGGAAAGGATTACCCGTGGTAACAAGAGCTAAGCACTTATATAGACCAGAGTATTTTGAGGCGCAGAAATCCGACAATCAAGGCTCAGTTTTAATTGACGCTTCGTTGAATCAGCATATGTTTTTAGCTGCATCAATATTTGTTCTGATGACTATTATTTTTTTCGTTGTTTTTGCCGAATATACACGCAGAGATACACTGAATGGAGTGGTAAGTCCGACTGGCGGTATTGTGAAGGTACAGGCTAATGATGAAGGGTATGTTGAAAGTGTATTTGTCACTGAAGGCCAGACAGTGTTCTCTGGAGAACCACTATATGAGATAAAAACAGAGCGTTATGATGAGTTTGGGCAGGGCGTGAAAAAACGCATTGTTGCTACCATTGAAAGTCAAATTACTTTGCTAAACGAACGTCGAAATAAAGAAATAGAGAAATCGCGGCATCAACTAAAAGTCATTGATGATGACTTAGTGCGTTTGTCAGAAGAGGCCGGCATAATGGAAGTTGTCGTTGATTTATCTGAACAAGAGTTAAGCCTTGCTCAAAGTTTGGTTGATAAACAACAAGTATTGGTCAACAAGCAGTTCATTTCTTCTATTGAACTTCAAAGGCAAAGACTCGAGTTAATAACACTAGAAGCTAAGGTACAAACACAGCACCTTAGTTTACAGCAATTGGTCAGAGAAAAGGCCAAGTTGGAAGATACGAAAGATACGTTACAGTTAGAACTTGACATTACCCTCCAGGAAATAGACCGCCAGCTTCAACAAATCGCTCAAAGTAAAATCGAATACTTTTATCAAACAGATACTCAGGTTGTATCACCGATTAACGGTGTGGTTGCGTCAATTTTCGTCAAGGAAGGTCACTCAGTTAACAAAGGTCAACCTCTACTCGTTGTTATTCCTGAGGGTGAAGAGCCTGTCGTTGTTGAGCTTTATGCGCCTAGTCGCAGTATAGGTTTTATTAAAGAAGGTCAGAATGTTCGTTTACGGTTTGATGCGTTTCCCTATGAAAAGTTTGGTGTTCAGCAAGGTGTTGTCGACTCCATATCAAAATCTGCAGTCTCCGCGGATATGTTACCAAATAGCCCGCTGATCCAAAGTCAGCTTTCTCGTACGTATGGTGGTGTTGGGTTGTATCAAGTGAGAGTCACATTAGAGAAGCCAACCATTACCGTTTATGGGGACGAGCAAACGTTTGTTCCTGGAATGACATTAACCGCAGACATTGAACTTGATACACGTAAGGTCTACGAGTGGCTGTTAGAGCCTGTGTACACGATTAAAGGGCGAATATAACCATGCATGCAGAAGGGCTTATAGATTGGGGGTGGGGGAAGAAACTCTCTTTGATCCGACAGACAGAAAAGGCGGAATGTGGTATCGCTTGTCTAACTATGGTTGCCGATTGGCATGGTTATAAAACCGACCTACGCTCACTAAGGGCAAAATGCGGTATTACTCAGCATGGGATGTCGTTTGCTCGGCTTATTGAGTGTGGTGCACTTCTCAAGCTTTCGGGGCGGGCGGTTCGCTTAGAACTACAGGAATTGGAGCAATTAGCCACACCCTGTATTTTACACTGGGATCTAAATCACTTTGTTGTGTTAAAGAGAGTGCGTGGGAAGAAGATTGACATTCATGATCCTGCGAGTGGATCGTTGACACTAAGTTATGATGAGGTAAACCAACATTTCACAGGCATAGCTCTAGAGCTAGCACCAACTCATGACTTCGAAGAAAAAGTGGAAAGTAAAGCCGTTCGGTTATCGACTCTGATTGGTAAAACCGTTGGCTTAAAAGGGGCGTTAGGACGGATTTTTGTTTTCGCATTGGTATTAGAGCTATTAGCGCTTACCTTGCCCATCTTCAACCAAATCGTGATTGATGAAGTATTGGTTGGATATGACAAAAACCTTCTTGTACTCGTCATTGGAGCCATTCTGATGGTAACTGCGACGCAAACCCTAATTGGTCTTGCCCAGCAATGGGCGACAATCAAGCTGTCAGTGAACTTTAATATGCAGTGGGCTGCGAACGTTTTCCATCACTTGTTCCGGTTACCGATAGATTGGTTTGAAAAAAGGGATATAGGGAGCATTAGTGCTAAATTTTCCGCTGTGGATGTCATTCAGCAGACGTTAACAACCAGTGCAATTCAAGCTCTACTCGACTTAGTATTGGTTGTTGGCACTCTGTCGGTTATGTTGGTTTACAGCCCTGAACTCTCATTCATTGCCATAGCTGCTGCGTTAGGTTACATCGCTCTTCGGTTTGCGTGGTTTGGTGCGTTTAAACGCGCTGAAGAAAATACCTGGGAAGCCAGTACTCAAGAAGACAGTTATTTCATAGAGACAGTTCGCGGTGTATTGAGTTTGCGAGTCAATGGGACGTTACCTTGGAGGGAGTCGTCTTGGCGAAACCTCAATATTAATAGAAGAAATGCGCAGCTACACGAGCAAAAGCTTGGGATGATCTATAACACAATTAATGTGACCATTGTTAGCATTGTGTCTGCGACTGTTCTCTGGTTTGGTGCAAATTTGGTTTTGGATGGACTATTTACTATCGGTATGTTGATGGCGTTTCTTTCCTATCAAGGGCGTTTTTCTGCCAGCATTAGTTCACTAATCGATAAGTATTTCGAGTTTAAGATGCTATCTGTGTACAACGAGCGTTTAGCGGATATTGTCTTAACCGAAAAAGAAACGGATAACGAGCCTGATGTCATAGGGTTACCCGTTGCAATAAATAATCAGGGCGATAATGTTATCGAGTTTGACGAGGTATGCTTCTCTTATGGAAAAGACCAACCTCCTATTCTTAACGGTGCAAGTTTTAGTGTGAAAAGTAATGAGATTGTAGCGTTAGTTGGGCAGTCTGGTTGTGGTAAGTCAACAATTTCTAAACTGCTATTGGGTATTTATTCAGTCACATCAGGTAGCATTAATTATTTCGGTAATAAATCGCCTGCCTCCAAATCTCTTAGAGCTCAGGTTGGCGCGGTGTTGCAAGAAGACCAGTTGTTTAGTGGTTCAATTATCGAGAATATTACATTCTTCGCAGGCGATTTAGATGAAGACTGGCTTGTGGAGTGTGCTAGTAGGGCGGGTGTTCACGATGATATCGAAAGCCTAAACATGGGGTACCACACGCTGGTTGGTGAGATGGGCTCCAGTCTCTCAGGAGGTCAAAAACAAAGGATTCTCATCGCGCGAGCTTTGTATAAAAAACCCAAGTTTCTCGTATTGGACGAAGCGACAAGTAGCTTGGATATTTATACGGAGTCGTTTGTCTGCCAGATGTTTAAGGAAATCAATACTCCTATATTGATGATTGCTCACCGCCCAGAAACCATTGCTTCGGCTGACAGGGTATTACTTATGAAGGGAGGTTTGGTTCAGGAAATTCCCAATAATTTTAAGCAGGAAGCTCAAGATGTATAAATCTGAAAGAATACTCTGCCCAGATAATCATTCTGAATTATCTGGTGCTGCATTGATGGAGCAATACAACCAATTTTTTGGTGGAGACGATTGGGTTACGTTCTCTGGGTGCCCGGCTGTTACCTTGACTAAAGTAGGAGTTAAAGGCTTCGAAAATTTTCCAGAAGGGGATGAGGCTATTACTATCGATTCTGGTTGTTACATCGAGTCGTCTAACCTTCCTGCTTTCCCTTCCGGCATCACAAAGCTGACAAGCGTTTCAGTTAACGACAGGCCTTTTGGAAAAATAGTGATCGGGCAAGGTTGTGTGCTTCAAGGAACTACTATTTGTGCTTATGAAAAAGTATCTATAGGAAACAATGTTATGTTTGGTCCAAATACAGTGGTTATGGATTGTAGTGGTCATGCTCTTACCAATAGAGGTCATCCAGATGAGCTTGATAGCCTAACAGCTGAGCCCATAACAATAGGCAATGATGTTTGGATAGGTTATGGGTGTATTGTTTTACCTGGCGTTAATATTGGCGATGGAGCAGTTATAGGGGCAGGTAGTGTTGTCACAAAGGATATACCGGCTAATTGTATGGCTGCGGGTAACCCGTGTACTGTAAAGAAAAAGGAATTAAGCTAATCGAAAGTTGAGCTGGCAACATACACATGTAGGTTTTTCCCTAATCCACCTATTTTGATAGTGCTTCCTGTCACTCAATTTTCCCTTATGACCTGTAGCGGTCAATTGAGCTAGGAGGCACTTCGTTTACATCAAACTCTTACAATATTGTTCTATGTCACTGTTGGTTCGTTTTGACTAAGTTGTAAACTGGTCAATATTACCTAAAAGTCCAAATCTGATCAGTGAACTGCACTTGTTCGATACTGGACAGTAGGTTCAAGCCGTCACGCGAAACCACGGTATCATTAAGCTGAAATTTGCCATTCCCCAGATCATGAATTTGGTATTCATTTTTAGGACCATGGGTGATAACCGTATTCGTACCTAAATTGCCAGTCACTTTGTTATCAAATCTATTGAGCTCAACATTCGCGTTGTTGCTGCCTGTTAACGTTAGCTTCGTTAGATACTGAGAATGATGGGTATAGGGCGTTGCAGGGTCATATCTCATTTTAAATGTACCAGTGAATGTATCGGCAATGTATGCATCGTAAGTCAATGTTGGAGAAAAAATCTGTTCCACTATTGATTGCGCGTCGGGATCTTCTGTCGAAAAGTCGTCACGAGTTTTAACCTGGTAGAACCCCCACATTCCTTTGCCGTTGTATGCACCCCAAAGCCCGTAGTAGCTATCAATCACTGCAGCAAAGTACTCTTGATCAACGCTGACTTCTTCTTGCCACTCTTCTAAAATATCACGGGATGGCGTGTAAGCATGGTGTAACGCTTGTCTCTGTATCGAATTAAATTCTTTTTGAAATTCAGGTAATGCGGTGACTGCATCTTCAGGTGAGTTGAAAACGCCGATTCCATAGTCGTGGACTAGGTGAAGTATTTCTTCATAAGCGGCGTCACGATGCTCTCTATAATTTTGTTGGACATACCATTCACCACCTTCAACTTGAATCTCTTCTTCGAACAAGGGCTGCCCGGCTAATTCATCATTGTATCGTGGATCATCGTAATAATTCATAAGCTTTAGTATTGCGCCATTGTTAGCCATCGCGTTCGCAATATCGCGTTTTGAGTCAGCGTTCCCGTATTTAGTGCCCTCAACAGGGGTTAGATAGTGGTTGAGAACATTGACGGCTTTGACTATCTGATAATCGCTCAGGCGATCCATAATTAGAATATGGATAGATTTGCCATTGGGCGCATTGACCGCGACATAACGGTTATAGCCTGCTTGAGAGTATTCAGCGAATTTAGGGGGAACGGCTTCAATCGTGACTCCATGTACCACTGACGGTGTTGCGTTTGCCTGATTGAATAGCGACTTACTTTGATTTAAACCACATCCAGTAAGAAAGATAGCTGTCGCTAAGGTAGCTAAAGATAGAGTTTTCATGACACACCTTATTATTCATACGAGGCATCAATATACGGAATTGGGGCGCATTGTTTAGTGACAGAAGTTACTGTTAGACATACTCATACAATGTCTTACAAAGCATTTTGTCGCCATAATTCTGTACTGTTAGTTGCTTCTAGAAACACTAGGCAGGCTTGAAGAGTCAACGATGGTTGGTTTTCGAAATTTGCGTTTAGTTGTTTATAAACGAAATTAGCATCGAACTTAGCCAGTTGAGAGTGAAGTAATGGATCATTAAGAATCAAGCCGATTAACTTGTTACCATAATCAGTCGCTACTTGTGTCAGTCGATAGAGAGCTGCGTGCTGAATGCCGATATACGAATGTTTGATCAATTCTAATAATTGTTGCTCGTCATTGATGTGTTTTATTAAGCCGACTCTTAAAGATAAGCAGGGTGATGACATCAGTGACAAACGGTTCTGTTGTATCCAATCATCGCCAAGCCAGTCGAGGATGTCTCCGATATTTTCGGGTTGCTCATCTAGCAAGAGTTTTAACGTGAGCTGATTAAAGCGTGATGATTGTACATTGGAAAAGCTTATATTGTGTCTACATAAGGCATGAATCAAGGCGTGAAATGCCGCTTTGGTTAGATGACTTATTTTGTCGTCAGAGCAAAGGCTGCGCAGCCATGTTTTGTTTGAGCAAAACTCTAGAGCGATTGCTTGATTTTCCAGGCGCTCTATTTTTGCTGATCTTTTCGAGCGCTTCTTTACTGAGGTAGAAGTAGATGCGACGCTAGGGATAGCAGGTGAGTGAGCTTGTTTTAATGCATCAAGTGTTGATGTAATAAGTGCTGGTTGAGCATTAGCGTCAATGATTTCCGCGCTAATCATTTCATTTATAGGGGCAGTGTTCGTAGCTGCTCTACTTTTTACTGAAGAATCCACAACTATGATACCTGATGTCCCTAAAGTGAGTTCTTTGAAATAGCTCTGATGGCTAGTTTTTGGGTTTGTCGAGAGGTGTTCAATCAGCAGTCGCTTGATTGAGTTACTGCAATCTTCCTGCTGAAGTTGTTGCCGAATAAAGGCAACGCTAAATTGTTCGGAAGTATGAGTTAATAGGCTGTTTAGGCTGTCGAGTTGTTCTGACTCTTCCAACTTTGAAAACACTTGGTAGAAATGGGGTATAAAACGGGCAAGTTGCAACTGTTTTTGCTGAGTTTCCAAATTTGAAATCAGCAAAATAACCGCTGCGGTTGAATGGGCTACATTCGGTTTATTTTTAAGTTGGTCAATGACATGCAGTTTATCTTTGTTACTCAGTAGCCCTGTGAGTGAGTTGAGCGTCATACCAGATAGAAGCAATTCAAAATTAAGGTGCTTTATCTCTACTAGGTAATTCCATTTCGCTAATTGATGTACGGAACTCTTTCTTATTGATGGATCTGAATGAGACAAGCCGTTTAAAAATACCTGCAGATATTCACGACAATCCATTTCAGATAGACGATGAAATGCCACTTTTTGGCAGCTAATATCAGGGTGTTGTGTGGCTTTGTACAATACTATTTTGTCTTGAGTGTTTCTCAAAAAAATCCGAGTATCAGCGGTGCTTTTGAGTACGTTGTTTTCATTTAGCAGAGTCGGGGAGTGGCGCGAAAGTAAAGCAATGAGTTTGCCTTTTAGATCTGGCTCGGGGGCATTCTTAAGTCGGTGTAGTAAACGCAGAGACTGTTCGTGATCTAGTTGGTGTTTGTGATTGTCTAAAATCCGCGCAGCAATCAAGCTGATGTCATCTCCATCATTCCACCCCCCATCCCAGTAGTCATTTTCGTCGCATACTGCTTCTAATAATACAGGAACAGCGAGTAGAGAGTGTTGGTTGTTCTCAATAGCCATTAACGATGCCAATTTAATTTCGCTGTCGTCCCAGTATTGATAGCAGTTGAGGATGGGCTCAATAGGCGCTGCATTATCTAAAGCGAGGCATTCAAGGCTAGTAAGAACAAGGTCAGGGTTATGGGACTCTAAGTTCTCAATAATCAGGTGTTTAGTGTCTTGAAAGCCGCTTAATATTTGTGCTGCTAAAACCTGTTCGGAGAGGTTTCCAGTCAAGTAGATGTGTTTAACCTTATGAAGTAATTTATCTAGAGACATTTATTCAAGCACCACTGAATTAACAAGTTTGAATAATAACTCTTATCATTTCTAATTGTATGATCCTAATCATATCTTTAATGTTTCATGTGTTAATAATAGGGGTAGATGATAGTAACCTCCGAAGGAATGCCGATGAGCATCGCACTAAAAAGTTTGGTAGGAGTGTGTTCTCTTTTTTCTGCAACTCTATACGCCGCTTTGCCTCCCATAAATATAGATACGGCGAAGGCAGAACTCGGTAAACGTCTGTTTTTTGATACGCGCTTGTCCGGGGATGACTCGATTTCGTGTTCCAGTTGCCACATTCCGGCGAATGGCTTCTCTTATCCTGAACCGTTAAGCCCTGCGTATACAGGGAGTGATGGGTTTCGTAATGCACCCACACTTATTAACACAGCCTATAAAGAGGTGTGGTTTCACGATGGTCGCATTGGCACCAACCTAAACGATGTGGTGCGGGAAAATATCACTGAAGACTGGCTGATGAATATGGACATGCGTTTGATGCAAGAACGCCTCAAACAAGACCCTATATACGTCGAGATGTTTAAAGCGGCTAATCTAGGGGAACCTTCAAATGGCGGAGTGCGCAAAGCCCTGCCTGAATATCTAAAAACACTGACTTCGAAGAACGTCCCTTTTGACAAGGGTGAGCTTAGCGACTTAGCCATTCAGGGAGAAAAGCTGTTCACAGACAAAGCGGGGTGCAGCCAATGCCATAGCGGCGCTCTATTTACGGATGGGAAGGCACACAATACCGGAGTGCCAGAAAATCATGAGATATTTTTAGACCCAATGCGGCATCAATCTTTTCTTGCCTACAACATGTTTATGGGTGTGCAAGATTACTTAACGTTAAAGCGTGATGTTGGTGCGCATGTTCAAACTCATAAAGCGGATGGTAGCGATCGCGGTAAATTTGTTACACCAACGCTGCGAGAGCTGACTCAAACTGCGCCGTATATGCACAATGGCATGCTGGCCACGCTTGAAGATGTGGTTGAGTTTTATAATCAAGGCGGTGGCGAGGACTCAAATAAAGACTCTCGACTCACCACGCTTTCCTTGACGGACGATGAAAAAAAGGCGCTGGTGGCCTTTTTGGAATCGTTATCTGGAGACGCTCTCACGGGTGAAAAGTACGAATGGTTGGATTATGACTTCGACTACGAATACACGGAGGATTGGTCAAATGTTCGTAACTAAGCGCTCTGTATTAAAGATGGCACTCTTTATTCTAATTGGGATGACGGGGCTTCCCAATGTTGTTAATGCACAGGTACAGCTTGAGCCTCTAGGGGAGGTACCTGTACCTGCGGATAATAAACAAACGCCTGAAAAAATAGAGTTGGGTAAAATCTTATTTTATGACGGTCGGCTCAGCGGTGATACGACGAGCCCTTGTGCTGGTTGCCATATTCAATCTCAGGGCTGGGATTTTCCTGATGACCTTTCTATGGGTTACCCGGGAACGGTGCATTGGCGTAATAGCCAAACGATCATTAACGCAGCTTACTACGATAAATTATTCTGGGCGGGCAGCGCTATGTCATTGGAAGCGCAAGCCAAAGATGCAGCGAAAGGTGCGGTAGCGGGAAATGGTGAAGATGACATCATGGAAGCGCGTTTAGCCTTAGTACCTGAGTATGTTGAACGTTTTAAGCGAGTGTTTGGTGATGATACTCCGAAAATACACAACGCTTGGCGTGCTATAGCCGCGTTTGAACGTACGATGATTCAACGTGACACACCAATAGACAACTATTTACTGGGTGACAAAACCGCTTTGTCTGAGTCCCAATTGAAGGGAAAAGCACTGTTTGAGGGCAAAGCGAATTGCATTGCTTGTCACAACGGGGCTTTGGTATCCGATCAAAAATTCTACAACATTGGCGTGCCGCCAAGCCCTTGGTGGAATGATGATGGACTGGCACAGATAACGTTTCGATTTGAGCTTTATTCTAAAGGTGTCACCGAAGAGATGTACCGCACTACAAAGGCTGATCCCGGTGCTTACTTTCGTGCAAAACGTAAAGAGATGTTAGGTAAGTTTCGCACGCCAAGCTTACGTTATACAAAATACACTGCGCCCTACATGCACAATGGCACTATTCCAACTTTAGAAGCGGTGATTGATTTCTACGACCGAGGTGGTGTGGCGGATGACGGGCGTACCACAGGGTATCCTCAGACAAAATCTGCTTTGATTCAACCTCTCGGTTTAACGGAGCAAGATAAAAAGAACTTACTGAGCTTTATCGAAGCATTTTCAGGTGAACAGATTTTTATTGAAGAGCCAACCATTCCAGAATACCAACTGTTATTTACTAAAGAAGAACTTGCTGGAGCAGAAAAATGATCGCCAACTTAGATCAACATTCGAGTAAACGACACAACAAATGCATGATGTCACGACGTGATTTTTTACTCTATTCCGGCGCGGCGACTGCCGTCTCTATGGTTCCTCTTACCTTATTTGCAGGCACGGATTCTGAAACTCAAGTTGAAGGTCGTATTGTCGGTTACCCGCGCAAGAAAATCGCAAAGTTAAGTCAACTCACCAACCACATTCCGGTTCACTTTCAATATCCCGATGAGGGGAAAAATTCGATTGCAATGCTGGTTAAATCCGACATCGAATGTGGCGGTGGGATAGGGTTACAGCGAGATATTGTGGCGTACTCGATGACGTGTACTCATCAAGGTGGGCCTTTAACCGGTGCTTATAAAGCAACAGGAGAGCATCGCATTGTCGGGCAGTGTCCATTCCACCTGTCTACATTTGATTTGCGTCGCCATGGCATTATGGTATCTGGTCAAGCCTTTGAGAGCTTACCTCAAGTATTGCTGGAGCTCGAAGGTGACGATATCTATGCGGTTGGGGTTATGGGGTTGATCTTTGGTCGAATGGAAAACCTGATCGATGTGGAGGTAATATAGATGACTCAATCTCCTGCAAACAATCAATTTAATCAAAACCATTCATACCTTCAACCGAGCAGTACTTTATTGCCGCCTGCTGGTGCGGAAGTCATCACAACAGCGTGTGACTATTGTATTGTTGCGTGTGGTTACAAAGTCTATCGTTGGCCTGTGAGTAGCCCTTCAGGTGGGCCTGCTGCAAGTGAAAATGCATTTGGTGTCGATTTCCCGGTTCATGCTCTGCAAGCTTGGGTTTCGCCACAGCAACATAATATTGTTTCGCATAATGGCAAACCACACCATGTGGTTGTCGTGGCAGACAAAGACATACAGGTCGTCAATAAAGGCGGTGATTCTTCGGTTCGTGGTGGACTGCTCGCAAGAAAGCTTTATAACCCAGAAACACCAACCAAAGATCGATTGAAGCAACCACTTGTTCGAATTAACGGTCAGTTACAACCGGTAGAATGGGATTTTGCGTTGGATATAGCAGCCCAAGTCGGCCGTCATGTGATTGATACGCACGGTTCAAACAGTTACTGCGTAAAAACCTATTCCTATCAGTATATTGAAAACACCTATGCGATAACAAAGTATGCATTGCGTCATGTCAATACCGCGAATTTTTCGTTTCATGATACGCCGTCAGATGTCACCGCAACCCCAGGGTTTCGAGATGCGGGTTTTGATAATTTTGCTCCAAGTTATGATGATTGGGGTGCGGCAGATACTTTGATGATATGCGGAACAGATCCGTATGAGACCAAAACCATCATCTTTACACAGTTTATTATGCCTGCGGTGCATCGTGGGATGAAAACCGTGATTTTGAACCCTCGTGAAACCGCTGGAATAGCTTGGCTTAAAGCTCAAGGTGGATTGCATCTCGATATTAACCCCGGTAGCGATAATCTTGTGATTGGTGCAATTGCTCGAGTGATCTTAGAGCAAGGTTGGCAAGATAACGAGTGGATTGAAAACTGGGTCAATAATAAGTGGGAGTCAAGTTCTGGCTTTGGCCAAGGTACGCGTAACACACCTTGGCAATGGAGAACCACATGGGGCAAATTCCAAACTGATGGTTTTGATGATTATAAGCAATGGAATTTGGAGCAGAAAGAGTACGCACCTGAGTATGCCGCATCAATCGCAGGTATTGATGTCGAGAAGATCCATAAAGCTGCTGAGATGTTGGCAATGCCAGTGAATGGTCAAAGAGTTAAAGCATCAATTGGTATAGAGAAGGGCTTTTATTGGTCGAATAATACCGGCAATACCAACGCCATTGCCTCTCTTGCAACGATAATCGGTACTGGTGGCCGAGAAGGGCGTGTGATTGGTCGATTTGGTGGGCATCAACGTGGTGGACTAGCCGGTGGGAAACTACCAAGGAACAAGTCACCTGAAAAAGTAGCAGGTAGGCGCAGACGCTCAATAGACACCGATAGATATCTCTATTCCGGGCATACCCGTATGGCTCATGTCATTGGTACAACATGGATTCAAGCTATGTGTGGTAGCTATGGGTTGAAAGAGAAATTCACCGACTTAACAACACGTAATCCTCACCAAGCGATGCGACGTGATAAACAGCACATTATAGATACACTCAAAAAGCGTGCAGATTCCGGTGGAATGGTCGTCATCAATCAAGATATTTATTTACGTGATCCTATTGGTAAACAATTCGCTGATATCATCTTTCCGGCCGCGACTTGGGGGGAAGAGGATTTCATGCGCGCTAATGGTGAGCGTCGTCTACGCCTTTACCAAAAGTTCGCTGATGCGCCGGGTCAGGCTAAGCCAGACTGGTGGATTGTTGCTCAAATGGCTTCGCGAATGGGGTACGATGGGTTTGATTGGCAAAACTCAAATGATGTAGCTGAAGAGTCATCACGATTTAGCCGTGGTAGCCGTAAAGATTTCAATATGATTAAAGTCGCAGCACATGCTGAAGGAAAAACTCTTCATCAAAAGCTCGCTGAATTTGGTACCGAAGGGATCCAAGGGCCTGTTTTTTATAACTATGACACCAAAAAGCTGATTGGCACTAAGCGCCTACATGATACTGAAATGAGTTGGGATGATCTGGTCGACAAAGGGCTCCAAGATGGGCCTCAAGGCGCCAATATTATGCGTAAACAGCTCACTCAATTTAATAGTCAGACGGGGAAGATCAATCTTCAAAAACATCCTTGGGATCTGTTTAGTGATTTCCATGCTTGGCTTACTCCCCAAAAGGACGAGTTGTGGTTCTCGAATGGTCGTATTAACGAGATTTGGCAGTCAGGGTTTGATGATACCGAGCGCAGGCCTTACATCACTCATCGCTGGCCTGAAAACTGGATTGAAGTTCACCCAGAAGATGCGGACAAGCGGGGCATAGAAGCCGGAGATGAAGTACTGGTGTACTCGGAACGGGTGGCCAATTTTAAAGATACGATTCTGGGTATCGAGTCAGACGATTTTCAGTTTAGTAACCTAATGAAAAATGGTCACATTCAACTGGATTACGCGCAGATTAAAGCCGTTGCGATTGTCACCTCAGCCACGAAAAAAGGTGTGTTGTATTGCAATATGATGGACATGAAGAACCCAGCGAATGCTTTAACAACAAGGGTAGTTGACCAAATCAGTGGTAACTACAACTACAAAATGGGCGTCGCCAAAATAAAGAAAATTGGCGAATCAAAATATAAGCGTGAGTTTGAAGGGTTCTCCTTTGCACCACGTAACATTGTGTAAGGGAAGTTTATGTTTGGCGTATTATTGGTTTTGCATGTATTGGCTGCCACCATTTGGACGGGAGGGCACATTATTCTCAGCGTCGTTATCCTTCCTAAAGTCTTGAAACACCGTTCTCCAGAAATGTTATTGGAATTTGAGCAAGGGTACGAAAAGGTGGGAATGCCAGCTTTGGTAGTTCAAGTGGTGACTGGGTTGATGCTCGCTTATCACATGTTGCCGGACGTTAGCTTATGGTTTGATATGTCGATTCCATTGGCTCATGGCATTGCCGCGAAATTGACGTTGCTGTCTCTGACGGTATTGCTAGCCCTAGACGCACGCTTTCGTGTGATTCCAAAACTATCGAAGGACAACTTGGTTGATATGGCGCTGCACATTGTGCCAGTGACCATTATTTCAATTTTGTTTGTGGTTGTCGGAGTGTCATTTAGAACGGGTTGGCTAGTTTGATATGTTTGTACGTTTAGTGCGGAATATTTGACAATGTCTAAGTTAGACAAGTAAAAAGAAACAGCGCCAATTCGGCGCTGTTTCTTCTTGTTACTGACCCCTTAGCTTGTCTTCAGGCTAGCATTCCTATCACACATCAACAGAGAGCTGATGCTTCAAGACAGGGACAAAGGTTATTGAACTTTTTGTTCTGCTTGATCGAGCAAGCCTTGCATCTTCTTCTGAGCTCTGCGACTCACACGTTTTTTGGCCGCAGTGCGAGCTTCCTCTAAGTTAACGCTGGGATCACCAACAACCACAAGTGCCACCATTCCGTGTCGGTGATGTACTTTACATTTTATGCCATAAACGCCGGGCTTATCAAAAGTGACTTCCTGAGCGTTTGACCCGGATATCATAAGAGGTTTTGCTCCGTCAGGAAGCATCCCTTGAATGCTATGGGCAGTATGAGAGCCAACAGTCCCTTTAAAAAGCACCTTATCCCCAGGTTCGATTTCTACGTAATCAGGAATGAATTGATACATCTTGTCGATGTTTTCAGAATTCATGTCCATCACTTGTTTGATGACTTTTGTTTCAGCAAACGCAGGGGCTGCAATAATAGATAGGATTAGTAAAAGTACGCGCATCGTATTCACTCTCTTAAATAAGAATTATTTTCAATGATGCTAATTTATTCAGAGTTTGGTTGGAAGTTGATTTTTACATCACGCATATCAATCAAAAGGGTTCTTGTGTTAGATCAAGCAAACTAGCCGATGACCAAAGCTATAAACGGAGTTGATCACGGCACTAAAAGGGCGAACAGCTTTGTTTACATTCCGAATAGGTAGGAGTGGTTTTCACAATTACACATAGTTTTTCACGCAAACGGTGTTCTACATGTATTTATAGGCATCTATATATATATTTATAAGAACCCAAATGAAAATGATTGTCATTTACTTACGTTGTTGGTAACCTATTGTGAAACTTTACAACATTCCGCTAAATGCACTAAAGTGTATATAAAACCCCGCTAAACCCTATCTAAACTGTGGTTATTCGTTTGCTTTGCTCGATAATTAAGCATATCTACCTCTTTTGTTCTACCACTTTAGGGTAGTTTGTTTTCGTAATTGATTTACATCATATTTTCATTTTCTTTCATAATTCATTATTCGCTCAGTTAAGAAATATATAACCTTCAGGAATTCTTATGAGCAAGATGAAGCTAGTCGTAATCGGTAACGGGATGGTCGGTCATCGCTATATCGAAGATTTAGTCGAGAAGACAGATGTTGCAAACATGGACATCACGGTGTTCTGTGAAGAACCACGTGTTGCGTATGACCGTGTACACCTTTCTTCTTACTTTTCACACCACACTGCAGATGAACTTTCTTTAGTAAAAGAAGGCTTCTACGAGAAACACGGCATCAACATGCTGATCGGTGAACGTGCTATCAACGTTAACCGTGAAAAGAAAACAGTTTACTCAAGCACTGGTCGCGAAATTCAATACGACAAACTTGTTCTTGCTACTGGTTCTTTCCCGTTTGTTCCGCCAATCAAAGGCCACGAAGGTAAAGACTGTTTTGTTTACCGCACTATCGAAGATTTGAAAGCGATTGAAGCAACCGCTAAGAATTCTAAATCTGGTGTTGTAGTCGGTGGTGGTTTACTTGGTCTTGAAGCGGCTGGTGCATTGAAAGCACTCGGTGTGACGACTCACGTTGTTGAGTTTGCTCCAAAGCTAATGGCAGAGCAGCTTGATCTTGCTGGTGGTAATCAACTTCGTCAAAAAATCGAACGTATGGGCGTTAACGTTCATACAAGCAAGAACACGCTTGAAATTGCTCCTGAAGGCACTGAAGCTCGTAACGTGATGCGTTTTGCAGACGGCACTGAGCTAGAAACTGATTTCATCGTATTCTCTGCCGGCATTCGCCCACAAGACAAACTTGCTCGTCAAATGGGTCTAGGTATTGCGCCTCGCGGTGGCATCGAGATTAACGATCACTGTCAAACGACAGACAAAGATATTTATGCTATCGGTGAGTGTGCGTCTTGGAACCAAACGTTCTACGGCCTAGTGGCTCCTGGTTACAAAATGGCGACGGTAGCGGTTGACCATGTTGTCGGTAACGAAAGCACATTTGAAGGCGCTGACATGTCTGCGAAGCTTAAGCTTCTGGGTGTGAAAGTAGGTTCTATCGGCGATGCAAACGGTCGTACTCCTGGTTGTAAGAGTTACGTTTACCAAAACGAAGAGCAAGAAGTTTACAAACGCTTAATCGTTTCTGAAGACAACAAGAAGCTGCTTGGTGCGGTAATGGTCGGTGACACGTCTGACTATGGTGATCTTCTTCAGTTAATGCTGAACGAAATCGACCTACCAGAGCATCCAGATGCATTGATTCTTCCTGCTCACGCGGGTGCTGAAAAGCCAACACTTGGCGCGGATTCTCTTCCTGAATCTGCTGTTATCTGTTCTTGTTTCGATGTAACTAAAGGCAAGATCGCTCAAGCGGTTGCTGAAGGTCACCATACCATTGGTGATATCAAAGCAGTCACTGGCGCTGGTACTGGCTGTGGTGGTTGTATTCCACTAGTAACTTCAGTTCTAAACGCTGAACTTGCTAAAGCCGGTGTTGAAGTGAAGAACGACGTTTGTGAGCACTTTGCTTACTCTCGCCAAGAGCTTTTCCACCTAATTCGCATTGAAGAAATCAAAACGTTCGATGAGCTACTAGAGAAATACGGTAAGGGCTACGGCTGTGAAGTATGTAAGCCTCTAGCGGGTTCTATCCTTGCTTCTTGCTGGGGTGAACACATCCTTAAGCCTGAACTAGTAAAACTGCACGATACCAACGATAACTTCCTAGGTAACATGCAAAAAGACGGTACTTACTCTGTAATCCCTCGTATGGCGGGTGGTGAAGTAACGCCTCAAGCACTAAGCGTACTTGCTGATGTGGCGGCTGAATACAACCTATACACCAAGATTACTGGCGCGCAACGAATCGGTCTGTTTGGTGCTCAAAAAGATGATTTACCAGCAATCTGGAAGAAGTTAGTCGCTGCAGGCTACGAAACAGGTCAAGCGTACGCGAAGGCGCTACGTATGGCTAAGACATGTGTCGGTTCAACTTGGTGTCGTTACGGCGTTCAAGATTCAGTTGGCCTAGGTGTGATGATCGAGAACCGTTACAAAGGCATCCGTACTCCTCATAAGATGAAGTTTGGTGTGTCTGGCTGTACTCGTGAGTGTGCTGAAGCTCAAGGTAAAGACTTAGGTATTATCGCGACTGACGCAGGTTGGAACATGTACGTATGTGGTAACGGTGGTATGAAGCCTCGTCACGCAGACTTACTTGCAAGCGACCTAGACCAAGAAACGCTGATCAAATACATCGACCGTTTCATGATGTTCTACATCCGCACGGCTGCGCCACTACAACGTACTTCGGTATGGATGGACAACCTAGAAGGAGGTGTTGATTACCTACGTGAAGTGATTGTAGACAATAAGCTTGGCATCAATGACCAACTTGAAGCGGACGTAGCTGGCCTTGTGGGTAACTTTGCTTGTGAGTGGACTGACACTATCAACGACGAAGCTCAACTTAAGCGCTTCTCACACTTCATCAATGCTGATGACCGTGATGAAAACGTTGTGTTTGTTGATGATGGCCGTGAACAGCACCGTCCAGCGACATTTACAGAGAAACACCCAGAAGCGAAGGGCGATATCCTTCACGTTGAACTGGTTTAATTGGGAGACGACATCATGGCATTTACCAAAGTTTGTAAGATCGAAGACATTATTCCAGGTACAGGTGTTTGTGCATTGGTTGGTGGTGAGCAAGTTGCTGTTTTCCGCCCAACGAAAGCCGAAGAAGTGTTTGCGATTAGTAATACTGACCCGTTTTTCCAATCAAACGTTTTATCTCGCGGTTTAACGGTTGAACACAAAGGTGAGCTTTGGGTGGCGAGTCCACTTAAGAAGCAACGCTTTAACCTAGCAACAGGTGTGTGCATGGAAGACGAGAGCTTCAGTGTAAAAGCGTATAAAGCTCGCGTGACTAAAGGTGCTGTAGAAGTTTCAGCATAACGGTTTGCTTAAAAAGATCTGATAGATCAAGGGTTCTAGTTATCGACATTGCCTTAATTCGGCAACTAGAACCTTTTCCTATCCGATTTCAACTTTTAATTTTAATTTTTTAAGGACAATCTTATGTCTACTGATTTTAAACCAGCAGAATTCGTTCAAACGATGATCGATGTAGGTGAAGCGAAAACCAAAACGGGTACTCGTGATCTTCTGATTCGAAGCACAATGGCAGGCATCATCCTTTCTCTTGCTGTCGTTGTGGCTATCACTACTATCGTGCAAACAGGTATCGGTATTGTTGGTGCACTTGTGTTCCCTGTGGGCTTCGTCATTTTGAGTGTGATGGGTTACGACCTAGTAACGGGTGTATTTGGTCTTGCTCCGCTAGCGAAATTCGATAATCGCCCAGGCATTACTTGGGGTCGTATCCTACGTTGTTGGGGTCTTGTTGGTCTTGGTAACCTTATCGGTTCTTTAATTGTTGCAGTGTTAGTGGCAATTTCACTTACAGGTAACTTCTCTTTAGAACCAAACGCTGTTGCTCAAAAGTTCATTGCTGTTTCTACAGGTCGTAGCCTAGGGTTTGAAAACATGGGTATGGACGGTTGGATCACGTGTTTCGTGCGCGGCATCTTCTGTAACCTAATGGTTTGTCTAGGTGTGATTGGTAACATGACAGCACGTACAGTGTCTGGCCGTGTCGCAATGATGTGGTTCCCAATCTTCATCTTCTTCGCACTTGTATTTGAGCACACAGTGGTAAACATGTTCCTATTCCCACTGGGTATGATTCTTGGCGCTGACTTCGGTATCGCGACATGGTTGAACTTCAACCTTATCCCAACAATCTTAGGTAACATCGTTGGTGGCCTACTGTTAACGTGTGTTCCTCTGTACCTAACTCACGCTAAAACAGCTCCTTCTCTAGGCGCGAAGTAATACGGTAAACGTAATTTAGTATGAGATTGAAAGCCCCAACAACGTGTTTGGGGCTTTTTTAGTTTGAAAGCTGTCAGTGTATTTTCGGACAGACAAACTCTTAGTTATCACAAACTCTTAGTTATCATAGATGGGTTGTTTGTTATTGAGCAAAACATCCGCAATAGATTGTTTTGTTATAATTATTTCTATCTTCGTTAGTATTTAGACTGAATATTTATTTCAACACCTGATAGTCTAAGAGTTAAGGATTTTGATAAGTCATCATGAATACAGTGACTTATCACATAGATTGAAGCTTGAGATAAAACAAGCAAACCTTCGGAGCGCAGAATGTCAGAAGTATCGTCATCGAATGTTAAAGAAGTAAGTAATGGATTTGTTTCATTGGTAGGTGCAGGTCCAGGTGACCCTGACTTACTTACGCTAAAAGCAGCGCGAGTGATTCAACAAGCAGACGTTTTGGTTTATGACCGCTTGGTATCAAAAGATATCTTAGCGATGGCTAACCCAGAAGCTGAAATGTTGTATGTGGGTAAGAAGCTCGATCATCATTGCGTACCACAAGATCAGATCAACCAACTGTTGGTGATCAAAGCACAAGAAAACAAGCACGTTGTGCGTCTAAAAGGTGGTGACTCGTTTATCTTTGGCCGTGGTGGCGAAGAGTGCGAAACGTTGGCCGAGAATGACGTGAGATTTGAAGTGATTCCAGGCATTACTGCAGCCGCAGGAGCGACCGCATATGCGGGGATTCCGCTGACTCACCGTGACCATGCACAAAGCGTTCAGTTTATTACGGGCCATTTGAAGAAGGATGGCGAAGATATTGACTGGCGTTCTCTTGCTCAACACAATCACACGATCGTGTTTTACATGGGCTTGAAAGAGAGTCCGAATATTCAGAAGAATTTACTCGATAACGGTATGCGAGAAGACATGCCTGTTGCGATTATCGAAAACGGCACTCGCCAAGAGCAGAAAGTGTTTCGAGGTGGGTTGCGTGACCTAGCTGACCTTGCTAGCGCTGCCAAAAGCCCGGCACTGATTGTGGTTGGAAGTGTTGCTCAGCTCCATGAAAAACTGGCTTGGTTTAACAAGCAAGCATAATCGATTGATGATCAGCTTAGCTGACTAAGAATCAAATACTGCAGCGGCTACTCTGTCGCTGCATTTCTTGTTGGCGCATGGGCATTTCGTCAATAATATTGGTAATTAAACGCCAATCGGTTTTACCACTCCACCTATGTTTCTCTTTCCCGTCTTTACCAATCAACACGGCAGTGTGTGAACCTTTGGGTATTCCATAACTGTTAGTCACTGCATCCAAATTAAACTCTTCAACTAACCATGCAGGAACGGTGTAGCCGCTTTCGGCGATGACCATGATAACCACATCTCGCTCGTCCAATTGACAATTGTTAATCAAGACTTCATTGAGAAACTCTTTTACGATCGAATCTTCTGTTGGAGCGAAATAAATAACACTGCGGTGTGGAAGAGCCTTGGAATGAGAGTAGGCTGGGTAGGCGTGTAACGAGTTGACCGACAGAATCATAAACATAACCGTGCTTGTTATTAGAGCGCTCAGTGGTTTGGAAATTACGTTTGTTACCGATGTCTTAGTTATCGCTGCCTTAGTTATGGCAGCGTTAGTTATTGCCGCGCAGCAACGTGTCAATACTGAGTCAAAGGTGTCGCTGCCAAGGCATGATCTGATTATTTGTCGGTACTGCATGTTCCACCTTCCTCGATAAACCCAAACAAGCTCTAAGTTAATGACAACTACGTTAAGCTAACAATAGCTACGTTAAGCCAATAATAACTTTCGTTAAGCCAATAATAACTTTCGTTAAGCCAATAATAGTTACGTTAAGCATAGCTAATGAGTTCATTTTTATTAAATAAAGCGACTCGCATTTTAGAAGTGAATAGAATAGGGTATACGGAAAATCTAAAGGTATGAATTTATGGAAAACATAGCAATTTTGGTCGACGTTCAGAACGTTTACTATACAACACGTGATAAATACCGTTCTAACTTCGACTATAACCAGTTTTGGTATGTTGCCACGGAAGGACGTAACGTTGTCGAAGCCAATGCTTACGCAATCTCAAGCCAAGATCCTAAACAGCGTCAATTCCACCATATTCTTCGTGGTGTTGGTTTTAATGTGAAGCTAAAACCGTTTATTCAGCGTCGTGATGGTAGCGCCAAAGGCGATTGGGATGTCGGTATCGCGTTAGATGCGATAGAGCTTGCTGAGACGGTTGATACGATCGTTTTGGTATCCGGAGACGGTGATTTTGAAATCTTGGTCGAGCGAATCAAAGAACGTTTTGGAAAACCTGTTGAAGTGTATGGCGTCCCTGGGCTAACCGCTCAAAATCTTATCGATTCTGCCTCAAAATTTGTACCGATTGAAAAAGATTTCCTTTTATAGATAAAATCTCGCACTTTATAATTGAAATCAATAATAACGATAATTAGAATGCAAACAGTTCTTATTTATCGGTGTGCGAAATGTCACGTGTTTTAGTTGTTGATGATGATATTCAGTTGTGTGAGTTATTGGGTGAAGTTTTAGAAAATGAGGGGTATCACGTTGATACCGTTCACTGCGGTGAATCCGCTCTAGAGTTTATTCAATCGAATCCTGTTGATTTAGTCTTACTCGATGTGATGCTCCCCAATTTAAGTGGTTTTCAAGTCGCAAGACGCATTTGTCAGCGTTTTGCTACTCCAATCCTTATGCTAACTGCGCTTAATGACGATGCCTCTATGCTAGATGGCTATCAAGCGGGTGCAGATCAGTACATCGCTAAGCCTTTCAATGTACCTGAACTTCTAACTCGGATTAAGGTGATCTTGCGACGAGTTGGGTTTGAGCGTCAAAGACAGTCAATGGCTTCATCAAATCAAGGCTTGTGCGAGCAACTTACCCGTTTACCTTTAACGGGCACTGAAAAAGAGCTGCTTGATTATCTGATCAAAAATGATGGCATCGTTGTTTCAAAATCTGACTTACAAGTACATGTGTTGAAAAAAGAGCTTTGCCCCTTCGATCGTAATTTAGATATGCATATCAGCAATATACGTCGAAAATTGGTGCAGGCTGGCTTATCTAAACAACATATTAAAACTGTGCGCGGTCAAGGCTACAGCTACCTAGAGTCGGTAGGAGTATGAGTGCCAGGTTGTTACGGTGCCCTGATTTCGTTATCAAGCGTAAGGATGGCTTAACGTTTCAGCTGTTCAGTTGCCTGACCGTGATTTTAGTCAGCATACTCATCCTTCAAGGTGTCGCAGAACGAGCGCTGATGAAAGCCTTGTTGAAGGTACCTGAATCTGTTAAAGCTGAAATGTTGGATTTGGCTTATCAAGCTAATGTATTGATCGAAGAAGGGGACATGGATGAGCTTGCCGACTGGGGCAATGCCCAAGGTTATTATTTATTCATTATCGATGAAAACAACCGACCTATTACCCACCGACACATGCATCCGCATTTCGAATTTAAGTTGCAGTACCTGCGTACATTAGATCATCAACTCAGTGATCGTGTGAGTAAGCCTATCTTCGGCTTGCCACTTGATAATGGCAACACACTCGTGATTCAACTACCAGGCCAGTTTCATCCAGCAAAATCCTTTGCACCGTATTCCTACGCGCTGAAAGCTGTGATTGCTTTTATCGTGTTATCGCTGTTTTCCATTATCATGGCGAAAAGTCTACAACAGCCACTCGATCGTTTAAGGGAGGCCAGTCGAAGGCTCGCACAAGGGGACTTTTCAGTGAGTGTGGTGTCTGAGTTGGATTCAACTACACGTGAATTCAATGAGCTTGCCAATGATTTTGATCATATGACCTTTGAGATTAAATCTTTGGCTGAAAAGCAGCGTCGTTTGATTCGTGATGTCTCACATGAGCTACGAACACCGTTAGCAAGGCAAAATCTCGCACTGCATTTATTACGCAGCAAAGTCGATGAAAAAAGTATGGGTTTGCTCGAACGAATGGAAAGCGAGACGGAAGAGATGAATAAGCTGGTGGGGGAAATTCTTGAGTTCAGCCGCCTAGAAACTTCTCGTTATGATTCTAAGTTAACTCCAATGCATTTAGAGCATTATTGCTCGATGCTGATTGCGCAGTTACAAAACGACTTAAAGCCTAATCAAACTCTGATTAGTGATTTGGAAACCGCGACATCAATGGTCAATGTTGATGAGAGACTACTCTTAAGAGTGATAAGCAACCTTATTGGAAATGCGATTAAATACGCAGGGGACAATGCGGATATTGTTGTCAAGACCTACGGGCAGGTCAGTGATGCACGTTACAGTGTCATTTCTGTAGAGGATGATGGTGAAGGGATTCCAGATAACAAGCTTGCCGATATTTTTGATCCGTTTACTCGCATCGAGTCAGCTCGAGATAAACAATCTGGTGGTTACGGTCTTGGGCTCGCGATCGTCAAGGAAGCCATGGGAGTGATGAATGGGCATGTTACCGCTGAAAATAGAGAAGGTGGGGGGCTGAGAGTGAATCTTATGTTTCCAATCGTAGGTTAGATTCCTGCGGTTATCTGTCGTGCTCCATAGATAACTATGACTGAAAGCGTGCTGAGAAACATTGCTTAGAAATATAGCTAAGTAATATAGTTTAAAAACATAGCCCAATAAAAAACGCCACTGCATCAGCAGTGGCGTTTTTTTATACACGCTTTTCATTATCAGGCTAAGGCACAGCCATTAATTGCGCCTTGGCTTGAAAGTAAGAGCGACAGAGAAGCATAGATTACGCCTGTTGGTGTGCTAGCTTTACTTCTTCTTCTTTCTCACCGGCTGCTGGGTCATTAAAGCGAGCTTCGTCAAAAGAGCCTTCAGACTTAGCCACAATGATAGTTACAGCACTATCACCAGTGATGTTGACGGCAGTACGGATCATGTCAAGAAGACGGTCAACGCCCATGATTAGCGCGATACCTTCAAGCGGTAGGCCAACTTGATTCAATACCATCGCTAACATAACAAGACCGACGCCAGGAACACCCGCGGTACCAACAGAAGCCAATGTCGCTGTTAGGATCACCATCAGGTAATCACCCATGGTTAGGTCGATATTGTACGCTTGTGCGATAAACGCCGTTGCAACACCCTGCATGATAGCAGTACCGTCCATGTTGACAGTTGCACCTAGTGGAACTGTGAAAGAGGCGACTTTGTTGTCTACGCCCATGCGGTTTTTAGCCGTTTCCATTGTCACTGGAATTGTTGCGTTCGAAGAGGCTGTTGAGAATGCAAACATGATTGCATCTTCCATCTTGCGTAGGAACGTAATCGGGCTAAGGCCTGTGAATCCTTTAAGCATCGCACTGTAAGTTACCAAACCGTGTAACAGTAGGGTACCAGCAAGCACTAAGAAGTATTCTGCTAGGTTCCAAATTGCACCCAAGCCAAGGCCTGAGAACAGTTTAGCCATCAAGAAGAACACACCGTAAGGAGCAAGGTTCATCAGCAGCGCAACCAGCTTCATGATTACTTCGTTCAAATCAGAGAAAACCGCAGCGATACGCTCACCGGGTTTACCTGCAGCACTGATCGCGATACCAAACAATACTGCAAATACGATAACTTGTAGCGTTTTGCCCTCAGCCATCGCCTGAATAGGGTTGGTCGGGAACATATCGATGATGACTTGTCCCAAAGAAGGGGCATCAGCTGATTTGAAAGAGCTCGCAGCCGTAAGATCCGCACCAGCCCCTGGTTGGAACAGGTTACCGATAGTCAGTGCTAGAGTGATAGCAACGGCTGTAGTACCGATATAAAGTGCAAGCGTTTTGCCCCCCATACGGCCAAGAGTTGATAAGTCTTTAAGAGAGCTTGTACCGCACACCAGTGAAACGAAGACGAGTGGCACAACAAGCATTTTTAAACTGGCGACAAAGATCTGTCCGCCTACTTCAAAGAGTCCGTTAACGATGTAGTTGTTAACAAATCCGCTGTCTGCAAAAAGGGATTGAATGGCAAATCCCGTGAATATACCTACGACCATACCGAGGATTACTCGGCCAGTCAGAGACATAGGTTTCTTGGTATTCATTTAGAACACTCCTTATTATTTATAACTTTGATACCTTTCCAAAGTGAGCAGGAGATTAGCAGTCGGTTGATTAAATCAAAAAACAAAAAATGAATTTGGGATTACAGATGTGATCATAATCACTGATAATTGTTCAAATAAAACAAATTAAAACAAAATAATTCACCAATCATTTACATTGATCGAGTGTTTTATACAAAAAATCGTCGTTCTAAAGGTAATAAATAAGATAAGAGGATTTTGTTATAGATGTTTGCTTGTTCCATTGACAGCGCAAATGGCGGTGTTTCAAAAAAGTTTGGGGCGGAGAACCGATTTTTAATTCAAGTGCTCGTTAAATGACTGTATTGAATTGGTTTCTTTTAACTGCAGGTTAACGACTCGTCAGTTCGTCTTTACAAAACTTTACGAATGCAAAGAATGTAAATTTAATGCAAATAGTAATAGTTATCACTTATATTCCCCCTCGAAATAATTCAGTGGTACCGGAAACGGTCTAACGGACACATCGAATAAATAACAAAGTGTTCGTCTAAAAGAATAAAAGTGGAGAAAAGGACATGTTTTCAAAAAAGCCATTGGCTTTAGTAATCGGCGCAGTATTAGCTTCACCAGCAGTATTGGCAGAAACAGTAAAAACTGACGAACATATGGTTGTTGAAGGTCGTGATTACGGGTATAAAGCCGACACGAATACAACAGCAATGCGCATGGAGGCGACTCAATTAGAGACTCCAGGACAAGTTACGATTATCAGTGAGCAAATCATTGATGAGCAACGCGCAAGCACGCTTGGCGAAGTACTAAAGAATGACGCGTCAATTTCAGCGGGTTCTAAATCAACGAACCGTGAGCGCTTCAACCTACGTGGTTTTTCTCTAGGAAGCAGTTCTGGTTACTTGCGCGATGGCGTTCAACACTGGTCTCATTACCGTCAACCGGTAGAACTACTAGAACGCGTTGAAGTACTAAAAGGCCCTGCAGGTTTACTTTACGGTAAATCAGCACCAGGCGGCCTTGTTAACATGGTTACTAAGAAGCCTACGTATGAAACTCAAGTTAATGTGAGCCAAGACATTGGTTCTGACAACTACACTCGTACTGTCGCTGATGTAAGTGGTTCATTGAATGATGACCAAACATTACGTGCTCGTGCTATCGTTTCAAAAGAAAATCAAGATTCTTACCGTACACGCTTTGACGGCACAGATGTAGAAACAGAACGTTTTGTTGGTGGCCTATTTGTTGATTACGACATCAACGAAGATGTGATGCTATCTGCACATTACGATCGCACTCAAGAGCTGGGTGATTTAGATAACGGCTCTAAGATTGATAAGACAACGGGTAAAGCGATCAACCCAAATACGGTTAATGATCAACGTTTTGCACAAACAGACAACGATGTTGCAAACTACGGCGTGGGTCTGACAGCAAACTTAAACGATGCATGGTCGGTTAAGTCTGGCATTAACCGCCAGTTTTACGAGCGCCGTCGCACAGAGTCAAAAAACGAAGTTAAAGCAAACAAGAAAAACAAAACTTTCGGATATCAAGTTTCTGATCGCCATGATGAATGGACGTTCGATACGGCCTATGTAGATTTCACGGGCGATTTTGACGCTCTTGGCGTAAACCACCGTCTATTGGTTGGCGCTAATGGACTGCACTACGATTACAAGCGCTTATATGTACGAGATTATGCTTGTGAAAATGCATCAGAAGCAGATGCAATAAAAGAGTGTGGTAAAGGCTTTGATATGCCAGCGGACATTCATTACAAAAATGATGATTCACAATCGCATTCACAAAGCCAACACTACGGTCTATACGTTCAAGACCTTGTGACTTTTAACGACCAATGGCAAGCGCTTGCAGGTGTTCGTTTAGCATACGATAAAACGATCAGCAACAAAGGCACGTCAAAATCGAAAGAGCAGACGTACAACAATCTTTTACCAAAACTAGGTGTGGTGTACTCACCGGCTGAAAATGGTTCAATTTATGCAGTTTACTCTGAAAGCTTTGAACCTGTAGGTGAAATCTCAAACTCGAAAGATGTGAACTTCGGTCAATCACAAAAGCCGAAACAAGGATCATTGTACGAGCTAGGTTCTAAGTGGGAATTGTTTGACGAGCGTTTATTCGTATCAGGCGCAGTATTCCAGATCACACAAACGAACATGCAAGTTACAGAAGACCTTCCTGCATCTCACGCAAAAGAGACGCGTACAACACAGGTTGGTGAACAAGTTCACACCGGTGTGGAGCTAGCTGCGACGGGCAACGTGACGGATGCGTTCTCTGTAAGCGCGTCAACAATGTTCTTAGACGCTGAATATAAGAATGACCCAGCTCTTAATGGTAAAACACCAGCAGACGTTCCTGAATTTACTGCAAGCATCTGGTCTACTTACGCATTCAACAACGGTACTGATGTAAACCTAGGTGTGTATCACGTAGGTGAGCGTTACACTGAAAGTGCTAACACATTTAAGAAAGACGCTTACACTCGTGTAGATGCAGGTGTTGCACATACTATTAAGTACGATGAGAACTTAGATTTTGTTGCACGCTTTAATGTAGAGAACCTGTTTGATACAGACTACCTAGAAGGCGGCAGCACTCGCGGCGTTGTTGTTGGCGAAGGTCGTAACTACATGGCTACGTTACAGGTAAAATACTAATTTGTTAGTAGGGTACTATTGGTAGCTTAAATATTAAGGGGAAGGTTTCGACTTTCCCCTTTCTTGATTCTGCTATTTAGTAAAAATACCCCTAGCAATGCGAGTGGTTTTTAATGATAATGAGACTGCTTATCAATAAAACTCATTTGTTCTTCTTCTAAAGTAAATGACTACAATTATGAATCTTTTAAAAACTAGCCTAGCACTTGCCATCAGTTTGGTTGCAACGTCATCGATGGCAAACAGCTTGGATCAAGCTCAATCAATTCAAAACAAGACCAATAACGCGTCGGCTTCGAGCCAGAAGGTTATTGATAAAAGCTCACAAGCAACATTACTGCTGCAAGCTGAGGTTGAGCGTCTGCAAGAAGAAGTGAAAAATTTAGAAATCTATCACGATCATCTTGCTGCATTGGTTAAGAGCCAGGATCAAGAAGCGCAGAGTATTGAAGGGCAGATCGACGAAATTAAACTTACACGTCAAGGCGTTGTGCCTTTGATGTACAAGATGATCGATGGTCTCCAAGAAGTGATTGAAAGCGATCTTCCTTTCAAGACAAAGAGCCGTCTGCGTCGTGTTGAAAAGCTGAAAGCGATGATGACTCGTGCTGATGTCAGCGACGCTGAAAAATATCGCCGTATCTTGGAGGCTTACCAAATTGAAGTGGATTACGGTATTAAGCTCAGTTCTTATTCAAGCCGTGTCGAATTAAGTCAAGATAAAGTGCTTGAAGTTGATGTTTTGCATCTTGGACGTATTTCACTGGTCGCTCGTAACTTGAACGGTACGCAATATTGGTCTTGGGACCAAAACAGCGCTCAATGGCAAGAGTTGGATTCTTCGATGAAATCTGAGTTGGACAAAGCGTACGATATCGCTAATAAGCAAGCATCTCCAAGCTTAATCACTTTACCTGTTTCTTTAACTGTTGCGGAGGTTAAGTAATGAACTTAAAGCCATTAGCAGCATTGCTTTGCATTACGTCAATTTCATTTTCTGCTTTCTCTGCATCAGACACGACAGCTCAGCTTGTTAACAAAGCAAAATCAGAGAGTCGTACGCAAGCGTCTCATAACGTAATTCGTGAAGCTGACTTTAAAAAGACAGAACAACAGCTCAAAGCGATCAAAGCACAGCTTGAAGCTAAACGTAGCTCTATTCAAGGTGCGACTGATGTTCTGACTCAGACATTCAGTGATAATGAAAACAAGCTTGCTCGTTTAGAAGAGAAACTGCGTTTAGAAACAGGTAGCTTAGGTGAATTGTTTGGTGTTGTAAGACAAAATGCAAAAGACCTTGAACATGAGCTATCGGATACAGTGACTAACGTAGATCGCTCAGCGTATACAGAAACTGTTTATCAAATCGTAGATGCAAAATCATTACCGTCAATGCCCCAGTTAACAGGCCTTTGGTTGAGCATGATGGAGCAAATTCAAGCAAGTTCAGAGATAAGTAAGTCGACAGTTTCACTTGTTAATAGTGAAGGGGTTACTGAAAAGGCAGAAGCTTATCGACTGGGCTCTATTGGCTTAGTCGCTGAGTCTGGTTACGTATGGTGGGATTCCAAGCACCAAGATGCGATTGTTTATTTGAAGCAGCCATCAAAAGGTCCAACACTGGCGTCACTTTCTACATTAGCGAATGGCGAAGTGTCGAACGTGGTAGTCGATCCCTCTCGTGGGTTCATGTTAGAACAATTAGCTTTGGAACCAAGTCTAGCTGATCGCCTGCAAGCGGGTGGCCTAGTTGGTAAAGTTATTCTTGGCTTGCTGGCAATTGGCTTAATCATCGCATTGGTTCGTGGTATTTCTTTGGCTATTGCTCGTCAGAAGATTCGCGCTCAACTTAAAAAACCTGAACAAGCGGGAGACAATCCTCTAGGTCGCATTCTTGCGGTTTACGACAAAGAACAAAACCAAACCGTTGAAGCACTAGAACTGCGCCTTTTAGAAGCCGTCGTTGATGAACAAACTCACCTAGAGAAAGGTTTATCGATGCTTAAGTTATTGGCGGCACTAGCACCAATGCTTGGTTTGTTGGGTACTGTAACCGGCATGATCGAAACATTCCAAGTGATCACACAGTTTGGTAATGGTGACCCTAAAGTCATGGCGGGCGGTATTTCGATGGCGCTTGTAACAACAGTACTTGGCCTTGTTGCAGCAATGCCGTTGCTATTGGCACACAACATTTTGAGTACTCAGTCAGAGAACATTCGCAATATTCTTGAAAAGCAGGGCATTGGCCTTGTTGCTGAGCAGGCAGAGAAGTCTATTGAATCAAGCGCTGTTGTTTCACAAGTTGGGACTGCCGCGTAATGGATATTTTGTCGGGTTCTCTATTACCAGCGAGTTGGTTAACGAGTAACTGGCTGCTGTCTTTATCAAACTTTATGGATCAGGGCGGTTTCGTCCTGTGGTGGCTAGCCGCTGTTGTCCTCGTTTTTTGGGTGCTTGTGGTAGAACGTGTGCTTTATCTCGCGTTCTATTTTCCAAAGCAACGCCAAGCTTGGATTACAAAGTGGCATGAAAGAGAAGAGCACTCTTCTTGGCATGCTAAAGCCATTCGTGAAGGTTGGTTAGGGCAAGCGAGTATCTTACTTAACCAAAACTTGAACTTTATTAAGCTGTTAGTCGCTATTTGTCCGATGTTGGGTTTACTCGGTACCGTAACCGGTATGATCTCCGTTTTTGATGTCATGGCGACTCAAGGAAGCAGTGACCCTAAATTGATGGCTTCAGGTATCTCGTTGGCAACACTGCCAACCATGGCGGGTATGGTTGCTGCATTAGCGGGCATGTTTGTTCATGCTCGTTTAGCGAAAGTGTGTAACCGCTTAGAATTGAAATTAGAAAAATCTTTAAGGAGTCAACGATGAGACTCGGTCGACGTCATTCTAAAAACGAAGAGGCTCAAATAGACCTTACTTCGATGCTTGATATTGTCTTTATCATGCTTATTTTCTTTATTGTGACCAGTTCATTTGTTCGTGAATCAGGGGTTGAAGTCAATCGCCCACAAGCTTCAAACGTAGTGAGCCAAAAGGATGCGGGTATCTTTGTTGCGATTACTTCTGCGAACGACATCTTTATAGATAAACGTGTTGTGGATGTTGAACGTGTTCAAGCGACGTTAGAACACTTATTGCTAGAGCAACCTGATGCTTCTTTGGTTATTCAGGCGGATGAGCACGCTTACAACGGTACGGTTGTTAAAGTGATGGACGCTGCTAAAGGTGCGGGTGTTAAAAATATCGCGCTTGCAGCTGAAAAACGATGATCTTGGAGGATCTTAGTTAATGATTCGCCTATTTCTTGCTTTACCGTTGGCGGGAGCGTTGGGTTTAGCTCTATTTTCTTTCATGGCTTGGATGGTCGATAATGGCCACCAACGTTCGCCAGAAAATGGTGAGACGTTAAGTTTCAACATGGTGATGGTTGAACAAGAACAAGAAGTACAGAGAAGACAACGTGCCGTTCCGGAACAACCCGAAATGCCAGAGCCGCCACCGCAAGCGCAGACGTCTCAGTCGCAAGCTGAAGTAACGCCTCTGAATTCAATGTCTTCACTGTCTTCACTAGATTTGAATACATCAATTGATGGCCTAGCGATTAACGCACCAACATTTTCTGATTTTGGGTCAAATCAACAGGTAATGCCGCTTTATCGAGTTGAACCTCGTTATCCAGCTAAAGCACTTAAGCGTGGCGCTGAAGGGTATGTCATTTTGTCTTTTACAATCGATGAAACAGGACGTTCTGTTGATATTCAAGTTACGGATGCAAATCCGCGTCGTATGTTTGAACGTGAAGCGATAAGAGCACTTAAAAAATGGAAGTATCAACCCAAAGTCGTCGATGGAAAAGCGATACCTCAGGTTGGTCAAACCGTGAAACTAGAGTTTAAGTTGGCAAAATGATGAAACAGATATGGATATTAGTGGGCTTGTTGATAATGCCCCTCACAGTACCTGCAAAAGAGCTTACCCAATACACCGTTATTCGTGTTCAAAAGGCGAATAAACTTGCTCAAGAGGAGCAGGTTAAACAGGCGATTGAGGTGCTGGCTGGTTTGGAGTTATCTAAAGGCTATGACCAAGCCTATGTCGCTCGCATGCTTGGTGTTTTTTACTGGCAAGATGGTAAAACTGACGCGGCGATTAAGCAGCTTACTTATGCAGTGGATAGTGGCTTGTTGGTCGACGAGCAAGCTTGGGTAACGAAACGTATGTTAGCTGATTTGCTGCTTAGCGAGCAGCATTTTAAAGCGGCATTACCACACTATTATGAGCTCGTTAAAACAGCACCGGAAACCGAAAAGAAAGACACACTTTGGATGCGAATTGCTCAAGCTGAATACCAAATTGAAAACTGGACGAAAGTACTGGTGGCAATAGGTAATCATAACAAGTTCAATTCAAAACCACAGTTGTCGCCTCTCTCATTAAAACTGGGTGCACAACTACAGTTAAAACAATGGAAGCAATCAATTCCTACGTTAGAAAGTTTAGTTGAACTTCAACCTGAAAAAGACAACTGGTGGCGCCAACTAGTCGGGATTCAGTTAAGGTTAGAACGCAGCCGAGATGCGTTGAATACCTTAGCGCTTGCCGAGCTACAAGGTGTTGAATTGAATAATTCTGACCGTAGGCTGCTTGCTCAACTGTACGCGAAACGAGGTATCCCTGAGCGCGCTGCGCAAGAAATTAGTAAGTTAGACGACGCAAACAGCGATGTTCAACTTCTGGCTGAGCAAGCAACCTACTGGCAGTTAGCGAAAGAGTGGGACAATGCTATTGAAGTGTGGACGTTAGCGTCGAACATGAACACTCGATACCATTGGAATGTTGCACAATTATTGGTTCAGCAAGGTTACTACAAGCGAGCTCTGGTTGTTTTAGACAAAGTGAAAGACAAAAACAAGCAAGCTGACGTTGCATTAGCGAAAGTACGTTCATGGTATAAGTTGAAGAACTTAGATAATGCTCTCGCTCAAGCTAAGCGTGCGAACAACATTGAACCGTCCTCTGAAGCTAAAGGGTGGATTAAATATCTGACTCAGTTAAGAACGGTAAGCGAAAGCGGAAACGTTTAATCTCGTTAAGTTTGAAGCTGAAAATCATAAAGCAGAAGATAGTTAGACAGTAAAAGGGTGTCATTTGAACCTTCAAATGACACCCTTTTTTCTTTGTGTTGGATCGAACTCAACCATCCTATTTGATTGAATTAGCCATCGGATTTCATTGAAGCTGATGTTTCACAGATCTAAGAACAAATCCAAGTTAAAGGCTGCACATTTCGCCACTGTGCGACCCCGCAATGATCACTCCGCTTTGGTCTACAATCCAGTTAATAGTGCAGTCACGATAAGGGTTTTTGAAAGAATGTTGTATTTCACCATTCTCGAGTGAGGTTTGAGTTTCGACCCAAGCAAATGTGCGTGACTCCCAAAATGTAACAGCTTGAGAGTGGGGCGTTAAATACAACGTTTGAGCATCGGCAATATTGGCACCGATATAACTCTCGACATGTTCGTCAGTACTAACAATCTGGCTAGTACAAGCGGTGATAAAGATCATAGCAATAGGAATATAAATACGCATTAAAAATCCTTTTTACTGAGTATGACTTGTTCATATATGTAAACATACAATAGCATTATTTAGATTTGTAAATATGTCATTGTCGTTTCTCTATCTTGCCATGCTTCAAGGTCACCTTTTTCTGAAACGTGACTTACCGACGAGCAGGAGTTGACATACTTTGAGTTATCTCAGTGAAGAGTATTTTATTGCGTCTTTTTCAAATTGAGCGACTTTAGAACCTACAGATTTTAGTGCTCGTTGATATGCATCAACATCATGGCCGACAACAGATAACGCCGCGTCATAAGGAGATATTGCTTTTTCCAGTTGTTCTATTTTATAACCAAGTTGGTCTAATAGATAAATTACCGATGCGCCGGTATTATAAAAGACGTTAAACCCAAAGTGCCACTTTACCTCTTTTTGACTCTTGAGATTCAAGACGGTTTGTCTTCCCTTGTCAAAGCTCAAGCTATCATTCTTATATACCTCTCTAGCGCGCAGCACCGTGATGTATTCTGCCGAGCCTTCGATACGCTCTTGTAACAGGGCCATGTTCTGAACCAGCGAAGTATTGTCATTTAGCATTTGTCTATGTCGAATGGCGACATACTGCTTTAATAGCTCACGTGCTTCAACTTGAGTTAACGTCTTAGGAAGTCCATCGAACAATGCAGTGAGAATTAGTTCATCTTTAATAATGCTTTTAGTGGTTGGGTAATTGTCTACATCTTGTCGCCAGTTGCTTTTATTTGCCCAAGAGTTTTGGTAGATATGAAACACTTCATGAGGCGCAAATAAAAGATCATTGGTAAATGGGTGTTGATTCTTAGCGACTGCATCGGTGTATTTTTGTGCGTAGTACTTGTGACCATCAATCAGTAAGTCGAAGGTATATAGGTTATTTGAACCGTTGTTTATCTTAGTTACGGCACCATACATTTCCTTTTTGTACTCATAGATGTTCATACCACCAGATTCTGATGAACTAATCTTGGTCGCACCTTTTAGGATTGACTGAGGATTAATGATGAATGCAGTTATAGGCTCATCCTTAGCATTGACTCGAATGAGGTAGTGGGGCCTATTTGCGTAATTATATCCATCCCAGTAAGCCAATTTCATGTACTCTCCGACCTGCTTGACCATCGTTTTGTCAGCCACATTATCAACGCTAGCAACGGTCGTCGATGTCGTGGTTTTAGGTGAACTCGAGCTCGAACTTGAATTACAAGCAGACAGTAGAAGAATGCTTACCCCTAACAATAAACTTTTCATGATGACCCTTTATATAAGTAAGTATTGCTTAATACATTAACGATATTCTCTGGCTCGTTCTGTAATAACTTGTAACTCGGTTACTTACATTGAGGAGAACGTAAATAATGTAAATTGAATGCCAATAAGAATGATTATCAACTAAATTATCGCCATAAAATCTATAGGTACTGGTTTGTATGTCGTTAAAAAGTAGGGCAGTTCAATCATGGGCTCGTCGACTTCATGTTTATATTTCTATGGCACTCTTGTTTGTTGTTCTCTTCTTTTCAGTGACAGGCATCACCCTTAATCGCCCTGAGCTATTTGAATCAAGCCAACCCAATATCCAACGTTCCACGCTAATGCTTCCCACGAGTTTGTTTACGATCCAAGGCGGTCGACTGAAAGCCGACGAGTCTGCTTTTGAAACGTTTTTATTTGAAGAAGCAAACCTATCTGGCGTTCCTTCGGGTTTAGACATCTACGCAGAGATTGAAGACGGTGAGTTGCTCATCGGTGAAGTGTCTATGGACTTCAAAGGACCCGGCTACAACGCTTCTGTGTTTGTCGATGTGACTTCTGAAATGGTGGAAGTCGAAACAACGAATTATGGCGTTATTGCATTGTTGAATGACCTACACAAAGGGCGTAATAGCGGTGAAGTGTGGAAATGGTTCATCGATATTACTGCGTTATTGATGGTCTTCTTTGTACTGACAGGTGTGTGCTTACTGTTACCTAAGAAAAAAACACTTAATACCTCTATTAAATGGACGGTATTTGGGTCTGCAATTTCACTTGCTATCTATTTTGTTGCCGTGCCTTAACTTTTAGAAAATTGATGAGTCGATAAGATGAGTCAATCAAAGGTTAAACGGATTTAAAAGGTTGTTAAACATGAAAAAAATGAATTGGAGTAAGGCGATTTTAGCTTTGTCTCTTTTGCCTAGCCTCGGAATGGCACAAGCGATTCCTGATACGGCGAAATTGGATGTGAATTTAGAGTTGCCCAAGATTGATACCTCTATGTATGCGCGTCCTTACGTGGCGGTGTGGGTAGAAAACAGTGAACGAAAGTCCGTCAAAACCATTGAGCTTTGGGTCGGTAAAGACGAATGGCTAAAAGACTTACGTAGTTGGTGGAGAAAAGTTGGCCGTTACGATCGTGAACTTGTTGATGCTGTGACTTCTGCAACACGCCCTGCTGGTCAATATCGTTTCGTTTGGGATGGCAAGAGCGACATCGGTGAAACCCTTGAACAAGGTGAATACACGGTGCATATCGAAGTCGTTCGTGAACACGGTGGCCGTAACTATCTTCGTCAAAAAGTTTCACTGACAGATTCAAACGCCTCTTATGAATTAAAAGCAACGGAAGAGACGGGGAAAATTATCTTGAGCTACATTGCAAAATAATTAGTACGTCGGATAACACAAGCTGTGCTTTACAAGCGACAGAAAAATCAAAGGTTGGAATCGTAGGCGCCATCGAGCGACACGGTTAAAGATTACAAATAATGGAATTGAACATGATGAAACAGACAAAAATAAAGGCGCTTGCTCTTGCAGGTGTAATGGCGTTCGGTCTAGCAGCAACGACGACTGCACAAGCTCACCCACGTTGGGTTTTGCCTTCTCATTTCACCGTTTCTAAAGAAGGTGGTGATTGGTTAACGTTTGATGTAACAGCATCTCACGGTACGTTTGTTTTTGATAAGCCAGCAGGCAGTGATAAAGCATTCATTATCATGCCTGATGGCCGCAACGAGCGTCCTAACTTCGTTGTAAAAGGCAAGCGCCGCTCAATGTTTGATTTCTATTTTGAGGAAGAAGGGACGCACAAAGTAGCGATCAACAACGAACCAACGTACTGGACACAGTACAAAGCGGGTCGTCGTGACACAGTAAAGTGGATTAAAGCGACGAAAGTAGAGCGTGATGCGTTACTACCTGAAAAATCACGTGACGTGGTTACTCAAGTCGGTTTCACTCGCGCAGAAAGCTACATCACAGTAGGCAAACCAACGGATTCAGTTTTCAAAATTGAAGGCAAGCTTCTTGAAATGAAGCCAATTACACACCCTTCAGACATCATTGAAGGCGAACCTGTGACATTCCAATTCTTCTACAACGGTGAAATCCAGAAAGACGTGACAGCGGAAATCACTCGTGAAGGTACGCTTTACCGCAACCACCAAGAGCAGATTGATGTAGTGAGTGATGAAAACGGTGAAATCACGTTTACTCCAGACGTAGCGGGTCGTTACGTAATGAAAGCGAACTACAAAGGTGAGTTGGTTGACAATCCACTGGCAGACAAAGCCAGTACCAATGTTCACCTGACGTTCGAAGCTCTGCTTCAATAGTCTTTATCGGGAGAAAGCTCCTGACTATTCAATAAAAAAGACAAGGGCTCATTTGAGCCCTTTAACGCTCAGTATACGACTGAGATTTTGCAACGTGGCTAGGGTACGAACCATGAAAATAACAATAAAAGCAAACACCATAATTACCTCGTGCTTGTCACTGGGGCTTGGTTTCGCAGCATTACCTGCGCAAGCACATTTTCCATTAATGAGCTGTTGGTTTGAAGGCAAAACCGTTGCCTGTGAAGCGGGTTACTCAGATGGCAGTAAGGCGATAGATTACGCAGTCGCAATGTACGACTACGAAGATAATTTGATAGCGAAAGAGATGACGGATAAACGCTCTATTGCCGAATTCCCCAAACCAAATACTGAGTTCTACCTTGTGTTCGATTCAGGCCATGAGTTTCCTGTTGAAGTCGACGTTGTAGAGATAAAAGAGAAATGATGATTCAAAGTGTACGTGCTGACACAGGCGGAAGAGAGGGCAAGTGGGTAGGCCTTATCATAGTGTTCATCCTTTGTTTTGCGACGGTAGCGATTCCATTTAATCAGGCGGAATCTCATATCGAAGTGGCACTTGATCATCAAGTCTTAGTGACGGATGTTGAACAAGAAAACTTGGCAATGTTGTCAGAGCTCCGTTTAGCTCACGAAGAGATTCGAGACTTGCACATGGACTTAAACGGCGAATGGCCAAGTGTTGCGTCGCTGAAAGAGGAATGGGTCGCACCATTTGTTGAAGACCAAAGTTGGAAGCGCAAAGGTTCTCATGCTTGGCTATTGGACGAGCGCGGTTACTACTTTTCTACTCCAAGTGAATATGCGACACCAAGTGGACAAGCTACACCAATCGAACATGGTTTTGCCGATTCCTTTATTTTGAACGCGAACAGTGTCTCTCCGGAAATCTGGATCTTCTTTGGTGGTGTCGCAAGCCAACCTACTCATTTTGATGAAAACACACTCGAATCAGCAGGCTGGAAACTGGTGGTGAACGAGTCAGAAGTATCTAAACAACATGACGCTTCTTCTCATTAAGTAATATTCCAAATCTTAGATTCTTAGCAGCAATATGTTCAAAAAGAAGATGCTCACAAAATCAAGAAGCTTACGAACTAATCAGCTAATTAATATAAGCTCACTAATAAGAGATTTACTATGCGATTCATGACTCTATTGATGTCGTTAATGGCGGTGCTATCAACACCCAATGCATTGGCAAAAGAGTACACAGTCGACAGCGATAAGCTGACGATTGGTATCACCCTACAGCCTTACTACAGCTACGTAAAAGCAGTGGTGGGGAACAAAGTGAATATCCTTCCTTTGGTTGATGCGGGCTTTAATCCACACAATTACTTACCACAACCTAACGACTTGAAGCGATTGAGCCAAATGGACGCAATCGTGGTAAATGGCATTGGGCATGATGACTTCGCTTTAAAAGTGATTGCAGCCGCGCAACGTGATGACTTAGTGGTTATTGAAGCAAACAAAGAAGTGCCTCTACTTCCTGCACTAGGCCAATCTGTTGGCCAAGGTGCGGTCAACCCGCATACGTTTGTTGGACTTTCTACAACAATCCAAAAGGTGTACACCATCGCGAGTGAAGTTTCTAAGCTCGATCCAGACAACGCAGCTTTTTATCGCAAGAATGCACGTAAATACGCTAAGCAATTTCGTTTTATGAAGCGTGATGCGATGTTGTCACTGGGCGAACTCGATACATCAGGTATGAAAGTAGCGACAACACACAATGCGTATGGCTACATCCTTCAAGAGTTTGGTGTGGATGTGGCGGCGGTGATTGAGCCTGCGCACGGTGTTGAACCAAGTGCGAGTCAACTACAAGATACGATCGAGAAGATCCGCGCATCAGGTATTGATGTCCTGTTTTACGAGCTGAACATGCCAAATCGATTTGTGGATACGATTGAAGCAGAAACTGGCGTGCAGCTTTACCGTTTTTCTCATATGACGCACGGTGAGTATGAAGACGATAAAGTGGAAGTCGAAATGAAGAAGAACTTAGAAACGTTAATCGAAGCGATGAAATTTGCTGCGGCTAACCAAGCAAAAAGCGGGAACGCATAATGCAGGGTCCATCAATTTCAATTAATCAACTCGGTCTGCAATACGATAATAACGTGATTCTTGATGATATTTCGCTAGAACTTAAAGCAGGAGAGTGCCATGTGATCATGGGACCAAATGGGGGAGGAAAAACTTCATTATTGCGCTCTGTTCTTGGCTTGACGCCGTTCTCTGGCCAAATCAATATCCACTGGCCTGAAAAGCCAAGTATTGGTTACGTTCCTCAAAAAGCGACTTTCGAATCGAGCTTACCTTTGACGGTTATGGATTTCGTGTTGCTTAACCAAACTCGAATTCCTTTATTTTGGCGTCGTAAGTCAAAGCAGTTGGATCTTGCATTAGCACAACTTGATCGTGTGGGCATGGCGACTCGTAGCGATCGCCGTATGGGTCAGTTATCGGGTGGTGAGCAGCAACGCGTGTTGTTTGCTCAAGCATTATTGGATAACCCAAGCTTATTAGTGTTGGACGAACCAACGACAGGCATGGATGAACAAGGCGTTCGTTATTTAGAATCGCTAGTTCGTGAATGCGTTGATGAAGGCCGCACGATTCTTGCTGTTCACCATGATGTAACCGCAGTGCGCCGCCTGGAAGCAAATGTGCATGTTGTGAATCGGTTCTTGGTGGATAGTGGTTCACATGAACAAGTTCTGCACCCAACTAAAATCGAGAGTCTGTTCCAACACTACAGCAGTGGCACAGCCATGGCTAAATCGAAGGAGGTTGCGTAATGGAATGGTTACGACAACTTGCCGTTAGTGGCGTTGAAGCAGGCTGGTTATCAGACAGCTTCATGTATGCGTTTATGGTGAATGCACTGGTTGCCGCGTTATTACTCGGCCCGTTATTAGGCGGCCTTGGTACTTTGGTCATTGCAAAGCGTCTGGCTTTCTTCTCTGAAGCGGTAGGTCACGCAGCATTAACCGGTATTGCTATTGGTGTTCTGCTTGGTGAACCACCAGAAAATCCAATTATTGGCTTGTTTAGCTTCTGTATGATCTTTGCTTTGCTTCTTCACTTTGTAAGAAACAGAACCAACGTACCATACGATACCTTAGTCGGCGTTTTCCTTGCGCTCGCGTTAGCGGTTGGCGCGGCATTGTTGATGTACGTGGCACGTAAGATCAACATTCACATGCTTGAGAACGTGCTGTTTGGTTCGATTCTCACGGTAACAGATCAAGACTTAGCGATTCTCGCAGGCAGCTGCGCACTCATCATTTTGCTCTTGATACCGACGTTTAACCGTATTCTTCTCACTTGTATCAGCCCGGATATTGCCAAGGTGCGTGGCTATAACACCAGCTTCTATGACTACCTGTTTGTGATGATGATTACTTTGGTGACGATTGCAGCGGTGAAGATAGTGGGTGCGGTTCTGGTTGGCGCGTTATTACTGATCCCAGGTGCTACGGCTCGATTGCTGACTAAACGCATGGGCAGCTTTGTTTTGCTTTCTGCGTTGCTGGCTACCATCGCGTGTTTGGTAGGAACAGTATTACCAATGGAACTTAAACTGCCAGTGCCATCTGGTGCTTCAATCATCATTGTTTCCGCGACGTTTTTCTTAGCGGCGACGCTATATCGAATTGTAAGAAAGGCATAACCATGACTTCTTTAATGAATCGTATTTCAAGCACACTGAAAGCAGCGACTCAAGTGGGTGCAGTTAGCGGCCTATTGTTGGGTGGCTTAATGGTGTCTTTCAACGCTAATGCAGAAGATATCCTCACCAGTACGCCGGTGACTTATGCCTTGGCGACTGAGCTCACCAAAGGCACGGACATTACGACAGAATACCTACCACCAAAACGTTACGGTATCGATCGCTTACCTAACTGGTTTGGTACTAAGGGTGCAAGTAAAGTCCTTAAGTCGGGTGAAAAAGCGACCGTTGCGTTAACTCTGTCATCTATATGGCAAGCTGATCCTACATTCGTATACGCAAGGCAAGGCAACATCCGCTTGGTTGAGGTTGATGCCGCTCAAGCGATCACACCGCGCGCACAAGGAGTTGCCGCATTGACGTTATCGAGTGGTGATGTGTCTAAGTATGCTTGGCTAAACCCAACTAACCTAACGCGTATGGCCGCTATCGTGGCTGAAGACTTTAAATTATTGTGGCCAGCGCAAGCCAAGACGATTGATAGCAACTTACAGCGTGTGATGCTTGATGTGCGTGAACTGATTAACAAGCAACAAGCGGTATTACTGGATAACGACGTAGATTCAGTATTGTTGCTTTCAGAAAGCTTGGAAGACTTTGCTTCTGGTAGCCAACTGTTTGTTGAAGAGCGCATGTTTAAAGCTGAACTGGAATGGACAGAGCAAGATAAAGCCAAACTCAAAGCGATGTTTTCAGAAGACGACGCACTATGGTTAATCACAGCGAAAAAGCCAACGACTTTGATTAAATCATTGGTGCCGAATGAACGTATTCTTGTCGTTGATTCGGTTGATCGTTGGGGAAGAGCAGGGGTTAGCGCAAAAGCGCCGTTTGTACGCTGGGAAGTTCAGCCTTTCAAAGGTTAAGTAGAGAAAACGAGTTAGCTAATAAACCACTCGAGCAAAAAATACGATCAAAAAAGCAGCCCAAATAGAGGCTGCTTTTTTGTTCTTGTTCGTTGGCCTCTGGTCAGAGTGCCTGGCAAGAACACTGCGAGTTTAAAACTTACTCTGCAGCTTTTGTCTCTTTAGTTTCGATACCAGCTTCTTGGGCTTCAACAGTCGCTTCAACCGTTGTCTCTACTGAACCCTCAGCTTGCTCTAGAGCGGCTTTCGCTTGTTCTTCAGCTTCCATTTTTGCGCGGTCAGCTTTAGAAATATAGCGAGGCTTGTTGCTACCATGCAGTTTAGAATTCGCCTGTTTCTGTCTTTTCTTTAGAATTTGATTGATTTTTTTCTTACGGTTCATTGCTGCATAGCCTTGTATTTAGTTTATGCGGTGGAGGATAATCATTTTAGATCTAGAACTCAATATTTACATGGCATTCAGCAAGGAAAATATCACTATGCAGGCCGTCGAGACCGCACGTTTACGATTAAGAATGATCACACCTCAAGATGCGGCGTTTATTCAGCGATTATATAGCTCTGAAGATTTCCTACGTTACATCGGAGACAAGGAGATCACAGATACTGGCAAGGCTGTTGAATACATTGAAAACAACATTCTGAAGATGTATAGAGAGAAGGGCGTGTGTTTACTGATGGTCGAAATTAAAGGCTCCTCAACACCAATTGGTATCTGCGGACTAATAAAAAGAGACACCTTAGAGTCTCATGATATTGGTTATGGTTTTGTCCCTGAAGTCTATGGGCAAGGTTTTGCATTGGAAGCGGCACAAGTGATAATTGAACAAGCTAATCATAATGCTGATATCGATCATTTAGTTGCCATCACAACCTCTGATAACATTCGAAGTATCGCACTACTGACTAAGTTAGGTTTTGTGTTCGAACGAGTTGAAGAGACGATTAGTGAAAGCGTCAATCTCAACCTGTACGGTCTCTCATTAGGTAATTAATCATGTTCCAACATAACAACCTTCTACAAGGCGAGCTCGCAACGGAGTACAAAACCGTTATTGCGATGGTGCACATCTACTGCAAAGATCACCATGGTGCGGTTCGTCAGAATAACCTGTTATGTGAAGAGTGTGAGCAACTGTTGCGTTATGCAGAGACTCGGCTCGATAGGTGCCCTTATGGCGAAGCAAAGCCGACCTGTAACAAGTGTCCGATTCATTGTTATAAGCCTGATCCTAAAGAGCAGATGCGTTTAGTGATGCGCTATGCAGGGCCAAGAATGCTACTTAAGCATCCGATTTTAGCAATACGACATTTGATTCATGAGAAACGTAAAGTGCCAGAGAAGCCACTGCCGAATGTGTCTAATCGCCATATCCGAATGAACAAGAAGTAACTGGTGCTTTAAAGTGGTCGCAGAAGAAACGAAAAGGTCTGATTGCTCAGACCTTTTGTGTTTCTGCTAACTGCCTTATCAGAAGGCAGTCTTGTAGAAAGAATACTTTATGTATAAAGCTATACCGCTTGAGGCTCGTCGTAGGTCACTGTGAGATTGTTGATCCAGCGTCGGCTCAAGTAGCGGTGCGAGCATATTGCCAGTTTCACCACTTCTTCTACCAACATCAGACCATAGATGTATTTGAAATCCCATCCAGCGACAAACGCGCCGTAAACACACACTGGAATGCCCACCATCCACATCGCGATGAAATCCATTCGCAAGCAAAAAGCGTTATCACCACCAGCACGAATAATACCGTTAATGATCACCATGTTGAGCATACGAATCACCACTGCAAAACACATGATCATCATCGCTGGCGAAGCAAGCGGGTACAATGCATCTGTAGAAAGGTTTAACCATGATAGTACATGCTCTTTACCCATAAACAGTAGCAAGCCAACGACAGCGCCAAAGCCAACGACAGCTTTAATGAATGTTAGACCCATGCTCATAGCATCATCAAATTCATCACGGCCCAGCGAATGGCCAAGCAATACTGAACACGCTACGGAGATACCAAAGAAGATCGAGTAACACAGCGATTCGAACGGCGCGAGCATCGAGAACACCGCAAGCTCTGTCGTGCCCATGTGACCAAAGATCATTTGATATGCCATTGTGCCCATTGCCCACAACACGGCATTCATCGTTAGCGGCAACGCAATACGACGGTAAGAAAGCCACAGTGATGGACGGTGTGGTGAGCTTGGGGTGGTTAGCAGCCAGTGTTTACGCACACGCATGTAGCTATACATCAAACCCACTTGAATCAATCGCGCTAAGGTTGTCGCCAATGCCGCACCCGCCACGCCCATTGCTGGAATGCCGAAAGCCCCTTTAATTAGAACGAAGTTAAGCGCAATGTTGAGTGCAATAGTAATACCACCTAACAATAGTGGTGTTACGGTGTCACCTGACGAGCGCATGCTTGCTTCTACCACTACAACAATGTGAGTTAGAAGTAGAACAGGGAACCCATACCATAGGTAAGTCGCTCCAATCTCAATCACGGTTTGATCGCTAGTTTGCAACATCATTAAAAACTGAGAACCAAGAGTGATGATTGCTGTAACAGGCAGCAGAACTTTTAAACCAAACACCATCGCGATGGATGATACTGTTCGTGCGCTTTTTCGGTCATTCTTTCCCCAGTATTGAGCGACTAATGTACCGTTTGCTGAGGCCAACCCTGCCATAATCATAATAGCAACGAAGTGCCATTTTGATGCAATTCCCACAGCGGCTGCTGCTTCCATACCAAAATCACTGACCATCAAGACGTCAGCAAGGGCAAGAATAGCAACCAGCGCACTTTGCAAAGCTACAGGTAAACCAAGTTTAACGATACGAGGTAATATGCTCTCTGGCTTGTTATTCATAGATGAGTTAGGGTTGATGTTAGTTGTCATAAGCTCTCCGATTTATGGCAGAACTATAGTGATTTGAGCGAAGTAACAACATGTTTAAAAAACAACAAAACCTGTGCAAATCCGTCATTGATGCCATGGAGCCTAAATCAACGTGGCAAGATGATGTTTTTCTCGCGGAACATTGCAAAGAACGTTTTTTGACCGTTGAAGATATCCCAGAGATGAAAAGCTTTGGTGTCTACATGGGCGGTATGGCAAAACTATACGATGGTTATTGGGTTGAGCGAGAATCCGTTAATGTTCATACGTTGATTTTCACTATGGAAGGTGGAGGCATTCTAACTACCACAACATCAGTACAAGCGATTACACCGTATACGCTGGTGGTTCTTCCTGCCAGAACCTCTTTTCGTTTTGAACTTGATCCTCAATATAATTACTGGAAAATGGCGTGGATGCTGACATCTGATACTCAGCAATGGTTGCACATCGCAAGTCTAGGTCAGGGGATTGTACCGTTCGGAGAGTGTGAGCAGGTTTGGTCACTAATGAACTTGGTTTACTTTGAGATAGGCGGTAGAGCCAGTTACCGTAAGTTACTCTTGAGTGAAATAGTCCGAACGTTGACGGGTTTTGAACCCAAATCAACAAGCACCACCGCTCGTGTTCAAGCGCTCTATAATGAGATTGAAAGTAGTCTGCATCAACCATGGACAGTAGCTGGTATGGCTCAAAGGGTGTTTATCAGCGAAGAGCAGCTTAATCGTGTTACCAAAACGCTCTTCGACCTGTCACCACGCAGCAAGTTGATTCAACTACGAATGGATAAAGCGACCAGTTTGTTAAAATACCAAGATTGGTCGGTGTCGATGATTGCCAACCGTTTGGGTTACAAAGATCCTTATAACTTCTCACATCGCTTTAAAAAGCATTTTGGTTTATCTCCAAGCCAATACCGTAAAAGCCATCGACTTCCTGGGTAGAATTGGTTGTCCACTAAAAATTCGTTTCTTAGAACAATTCCACAAGATCAATTTTGCAGTAAATGTACGGTATTAAGTGATCTATCAATTTAGTATTTTTATACCATTCGATAATATTGGAAATATCTTAAAAGACGACTGCTTATGAAACCTGAGGAATCCATACCAAAAATAGCGGATCACTTAGACGATTTTAAACTTCCGTCTAAGTGGGTTCTAAATAAAAAAGAGTTTCAATCTGGTACGAGGATCGTCCGGAAGCAGGAGTGTGGCTCGATAATAGGGACGCTTGCTGAACCTCATCGTAAGGTTCTTTTTTACTTGTATCAAAATAAAGGACATGTGATCAGTCAGCGAGTTTTGAAGCGTGTAGGTTGGGCGGGTAAAGCCGTGACATCTGCTTCAGTATTGGTTGCTATCTACGAGATAAGAAGGATCTTAGATTGTCGTTGTATAAAAACGGTTTCCAACGAAGGCTATGTACTGGAGGATTAATTACCCTTTATTGAAATCCTGTTCATATATTAATAATAAAAATTTAATCTCTTTACCGTATACGCTGCTTTCATTATCTTCGATTTTAAACGTCCACTTATAAGCGACGTTATACAAAAATGACTGAATTTAACTTTGTTGCTGGCTATATCGTAAGGGAATTGTATAAAAATGGACGCCTATCCTGTAATAGATACTCACCACTCTGAACACAACGTAATACTTGAACTCAACGGAAAAATAGTTGAACTCGACACCAAACTCATTCGCAATGTTGAAAACGGTTATGTTCTGGCTACCATGCCTTTAGCGTATCGTAAGATCATTCTGTTTATGAATCGACATCGAGGCAAGTTATTCAGTGTCGGGCAATTGAAGAAGATTGGTTGGGAAAACGGGACAGTCACTAACTCCTCCGTGATTGTTGCGATATCCGAGATTAGGTCACTATTCGGGGATGGCCTAATCATTACCATTACTGGTGAAGGCTACATATTTCAGCCTTAACCTGAAGAACACCTCTATTTCTAGTATTGATGCTTTTTGTCGACTTTTGCTCAGAAGTCATCAAACAAAAAGAGCTCTTCGTTAGACGGAAAGTCATAACTAAGAGCTCTAGAGGCAACTATCTTACTTGAGGAAGGATAGTTGCTATTCGAGCTTATTCGCCTGCAATCTGTAGAGGAGAGCGTTTTAAGCTAGCAATCAACATGTAGATCGTTGTAGCGAGTAAAGACGCGAACAGGTAAGTGAATAATCCCGCTTGTGAATCCATAAAGCTATCTGCAACCAATGGGCCAGCGACAGAACCGATGCTGTAACACAACAACATAACCTGAGTTACTGACACTAGATAGCTCGGGTCTAAGTTACGACAACCCAAGTTAATCGCTATTGGGTAAAGTGCGAATGTTGCCATGCCCAGTACGAATAGGCTCATGCCTAGTACGTAGAAATCATGGTTAATCGTTAGTACACCAATGCTTGCAACCCCTAGTAGGCAGAACAGAGCCATTAATAACACTTGTCCTATGTGATGAGATAACCATGTCACCATAGGTTGAACGGCCATACCACCCATAATCACCAACGCCATCAAACCGCCAATATCTTGGTGTGCGATGTTGCGATGAGCAAGCTCAACAGGCATTAGTCCGTAAATAGATCCAAGTGTTAATCCAGATACAATACAGCCAATCAAAGCGCTGTGGCTCAGTTTGCTGATTTGCTTCAGTGACAAAGACTGCGCATCGTGAATTTGTGGTGCTGTCGCTTGTCCGTACATCAACACAATGATTGCACCAAACAACAAGGTGAACATTGCTATGAAAGGAACGCCACCTGTAATACCAAGGTAACCGATGCCAAGTTGACCAACAGCAGAGCCGCCGTATAGCGAACACATATAAACGCCTAAACGTTTCGCGCGCTGAGATTCGTCACCGCTCATTAACCAAGACTCTACAATCACGAAGATACCTGCAACCGCTACACCAGCAACAAAGCGGGCTAATAACCATACCGCTTGATGTGGGATGAGTGGTAACACAAGGATCGTTGCGATAAAAATAGCCAGAGCGATAACAAACGCATCTCTGTGACCAACACGTGCAATCGCACGTTCAATCAATAACGTACCTGCCAAAAGTCCCGCATAGAATGCACTCGCCAACCAACTCGATAGATTTTTGTCTAAGCCATACTCAGACAACATTAATGGTAATGAACTCATTAAGTAGCCTGAAGCGATCGCGTAAAAAGACAATGCAATAACCGGAACAGTTATGCGAGTTGATAGTTGGATGTTGTCCAATGCAGGAGCCTCTAAATAGTGAAAGAAACGATGAATTTTCCGCGACTATGGAGGAGAAACCGAATTGGGTAAAACGAATAAAAATGGTCGTTAAGACAAAGGAAATTTATCGAGGTTCTGTGTTAAATACTATGCCGAAATTTATGGTTTGGTGAGATTTTAATCTAGTATTCTAGCGAAAGGCGAAGCTGTGTTTTAATCGAATATATATAGTTAAAACTACCGTTAAAACAGTAGGTTAGGGAGTCTTATTTTGGTGAGGCTCTCTAACCTAATTGTTGTACGCTTCTTCAAGCATGAGCTAAATCAAAAGCGATATAAAAACGGAACTATTTGGCCAGAGCTTGATTAAGCCACTGATCAAATTGACCTTTTGGTAATGCACCGTTAATCGTATCGACACGTTTGCCATCTTTAAACACCATCACCGTGGGAATACTTCTGATTTGGTACATCGCGGCAAGCTGTTGTTGAGCTTCAGTATCAATCTTAACGAATCGAATATCTCCTGAACGCTCTTTAGCAACGTCACTGAACACTGGCGCAAAGCCAACACATGGGTTGCACCATGTTGCCCAGAAATCGACAACCACTGGCTGTGAACTATTCAAAATAGATTGGAAATTAAGTGACGTTCCTTCGATAGGAGCGCCATCGAGTAATGCTGTTTTGCATTTACCGCAGGTTGGGCTTTCTGAAATTCTTTCTGAAGGAACTCGGTTTACGCCATTACAAGAAGGGCAACGTGTGTTGAATGTAGACATAACTTTCTCTTTTTATTGTAACTCCGTGTCTAACGCGATTTACGAATCACGCACGGAGCGCTTATACTGTTTAAAACTAGAATACGATACTTAAATAAAAACAAACAATAAACAGGTAAATGATGACAAAATTTTACGCTGAAATTACTGGCTGGGGAAAGTGTCTGCCACCAGCCGTGCTGTCCAATGATGATCTAAGCACTTTCATTGATACGTCTGACGAGTGGATTCGAACTCGAACTGGTATCGAAAACCGTCGTATCAGTCATGTAAATACCTCTGAACTTGCGACTGTCGCAGCAAAACATGCAATGGCGTGTGCTGGCCTAACTGCTGAAGATATCGATCTTGTTATCATCGCGACGTGCAGCCCAGACTCACTTATCCCAAACACCGCAT